>NZ_ABZS01000062.1 GCF_000173615.1 Sulfurihydrogenibium yellowstonense SS-5
GCGCTTTGACAGGAATAGGTATATGGATACACGCAAACATCATAGACCCGCCGGCTATTGGCTCACTGCTTAGAGTTTTCTTCTGGAAATGGTTTACAGAATGGATAGTGTTTAACGTTGAGTTAATTTTCTTACTTGCATGGTTTTTAACTTGGAAAACCTACGGCTGGGAAAAAAGAACTCAAAACTTGAAGTTTGGAATTGTTTACGCAGTTGCAAGCTGGCTTACGATGGTTATCATCACTGCGATACTTGGATTTATGCTAACACCAGGAAACTGGCTCAAATCAGACTTTCCAGCTCAGCCAGACTATGTAGCATCACTCTTTAACCCAAGCTGGATACCATCATTAATGTTTAGAACATTCTTTGCTATTGGCTTTGCTGCTGCAATATCAATGTACTGGACTTGGTGGTTTACAAGAAATGATTTAGCATTAAGAGAAAAAGCTGAGAGATGGTTTGGAAGAATTGTGCTTGCAACCATTCCAATTACAATTATCTTTGGATTGTGGTACTATGCACAAATTCCTCAAGAAGCAAAAAGCTTAATGTTCGTTGCAGGATTAACAACCAAATACATCGGTCATAAAGAAATGCTAATTATCGCACTTCTTGGAGCGTTTGCTTTAATCCTTGTTGCAGTCTTTGCTTTCTACCTAAAGCCAAAAGCTGCTCCGTTTGCCTTAGCGTCTTTAATGATGGTTTCTTATGTGTTCTTAGTGGCTGAGTTTGAAAGAATTAGGGAATTTGTAAGAAAGCCTTATATAATCTATGGATACATGTATGCCCATGGAATTAGAAATGTTGACGTTGCACATTTAAACAACGTTGGTGTTTTAAAGTATGCGTCTTTCGTTCCTCAACAGTACAGAACCATCACAGAAGAGAACAAAGTTAAAGTAGGTGAGTATTTGTTTAAGCTTGAATGCAGAGTTTGCCACTCTGTAAATGGGGTAAATGCAATAACCAAGAAAGTTAACGGTTTAGATGAGAATGCTATCTATCACAGAATAGGAGCTTTAAACTCTCCAGCAACTCCTTTTATGCCGCCATTTGTAGGAACGGATGAAGAGAGAAAAGCATTAGCAGCATACCTTTCTACATTAGTAGAGCAAAAGCAAACCCAAACAGCAGTAAATAAATAAAAATGGAGGTGGAAAAATGAATAATCCAAATAACCCAATTTTCCCTTACCTTCCCCATGATATACCTTTACCCCTTCCAACAGGTGGAATGGATGCTATAGTAGTTCCTGTTTTTCATATTCTTCTGGTTGTTTCATTCTTAGTTCATATAATTTTCATCAACGTTTTACTTGGCTCTTCTGTTTTATCTGTGATTAACAACTGGATAGGTCATTTAAAAAATGACAAAAATTATGACAAAGTAGCATACTTACTAACTACACCTGTAACCATTAGCGAAAATATGGGGGCGTTGTGGGGGGTTGCTCCTCTTTTGATTGTTAGCGTTATGTACACAGCTTTCTTTTATTCAGCTTCTGTTATGAACTCACCTCAATGGCTGCATATAATTTGGGGAAACGTAGTAGCCTTTTTAATTTCATATCTGTACAAATTTAGTTGGCATAAACTTGAAAACCATAAAGCACTGCATATCACCATAGGTGCTATAGCTGCTATACTGTTTTTATCACTGCCTCCTGTGTTTATGTCTACGGTACAGCTTTACATAACACCATCAACCTGGACGCCAAACACTCACTTTTGGGATGTTGTTTCAAGACCTGATGTACTGTTTAGATTGGCTCACTTCTACCTTGGAGCGTTTGCAGTAAATGGCATGTTTATGCTATTGTATGGAGTTTATAAAAAAAGCAAAGGTCAAGATTTAGAGGCGGCAAACATCCTCATCAGACAAGGAAAAGCGTGGTTTTTAGTCCCAACTGTTTTAAACCTTTTTGTTGGAACGTTGGCATTCTTCCAATTTCCTAACTACGGAATTGAAAACTTCTATTCAAAAGGATTTGAAATATTCATAATTATAGCCGTGATATCCATTCTTGGTGCGATTGCTATCTTGCTTAAAGAGTTCTTCAACGATAACATCTCTCCAAAGCATGCCTATATGGCTGCTGGATTGTTGTTAGTAACGCTTATATCAATGGGAATAACAAGACACGGAATGAGAATATCGCTACTTGAACCGGCAATAGCACAAATGCAAAAACAAACACAGGAGTATTTAGCAGCAGCAGAAAAAGATTACAAAGAAGCAAAAACTAAGCCATCTGGAATTTCTGTTGCAGAGGCAGCTAACCTATCAGAAGGAGAAAAATTGATTGCAAAAAATGGCTGTACAGCATGCCATGCAGTTGATACCAAAATAGTTGGACCTGCTTTTAAAGAGATTGCTAAAAAAGGATATACTCCGGACAGAATAGTAAAATTAATCTATCAACCTGAGCCTTCAAACTGGCCTGGTTATACTCCAATGCCACCTATGCCAAACGTACCAAAAGATGAGGCAGAAAAGATCGCAAAATGGATAACAGAGCTTAAATGAAAAATCTAAGCTTTGAGGGTCTTTTGACCCTCTCTTTTTCTTTGTTTTTACAGTTTTTAATAGCTGTATTTCTGTATTTGATATATAAAGATGCAAAAGAGATAGAAAGAAAGTTTTTTAAATGGCTGTTGATTGTATACATATTTTGGGAGTTATTTCACGTAGGATACAACGTCTTACTTTTAGCTACCAACTGGTAGCTGTGTTTTCTCACCACACCTCAGGCTTTGGGACCCTTTAAAGGGTCTCTCTTTTTAATCCTCTAAACTCTAAAATCTAACCGTTATACTTAAATAACGGCCCTTCAAGCTTTTGGTCAAAATCTTTATCATTATTCTAAATCAAACCTTAGAGGTATAGACCATGAAGTGTATAAAATTAGACTACCTGTCTATCATAAAAATAAGACCAACTGATAATTTTGTCTATTTTGAAGGGCAAGGATGTTTTGAGACTGTTATAACCTTTAGGTCTAAACAAAGCTATGAAGTGATAATCACATACTACTACAAAGATTTTGAAGAAAAGATAGAGGTTAAAGGTAAAAGCACTTCTAAAATCTGCATTCCTTCTGATTTGTTTAAGATAGAAATCATCAAAAAGCCACAAGACTTGGAAATCATAGCATCAAGCCTGAATGATTACTTTGATGAAATGTTATCTTTAAACTAAGGAGAATGTATGTTTGATTATGTAGTAGTTGGTGGTGGAATTGGCGGGGTGGTTTCTTATGCGATCTTAAAAAAGATAGGCAAAAAGGTGGCACTGCTTGAAAAAGAGTCATACTTAGGAGGTTGTAGTGGAACATTCAAAAGAAAGGAATATCTGTACAACGTTGGAGCTTCTACCTTAGTTGGACTACAAGACCATATGCCCCTTGGGAAAGTTTTTAAATTCTTAAACCTTCCAAAACCAAAGGTAAAAAAGCTTGAAGTTCCAATGGTTGTATTCGTTGGAGATAAAGCTATAAAAAGATATTCAGACAAAGAAAAGGCGGTCTTAGAGCTTGAGAATAATTTCAATTATAAAAACCTAAGGTCTGTTTGGCAAAAGGTTTACTCTATCTCTGATGCTAACTGGCAGAATATTTACAATGTGATACCCATAAATTATAAAAATCCAAAACTGCTTTTTAAAAAATTTGCCGAGAATTACAGATACTTACTAAAAGCCTTACCCTATCAATTTAAGACTTCTTACGATTTTTTTAAAGACAATCTTGGAGATTTTGACGAGGACTTTAAAGACTTTTTAGACAATCAGATTCTAATGACATCTCAAGGATATAGCAGAGACGTTTCTATCTCCGTTGGGTCTATGGGTTTGACGTATCCAAACCTTGATAACTACTATGTTTATGGTGGAATGGGAAAGGTTTTTGATTGCTTAGTTGATGATTACAAAAATGTTTTTTTGAAGCACAAAGTGATAAAAATAAAAAAAGTAAAAGATTTTTTCCAAGTGATAACAGATAAAGAAGTCTTTGAGGCTAAAAATGTGATTTTAAACAAAACCATATGGGATTACTGTGATTTACTTGAAGATTTTAAAGATGCTTGCATCAAAAACAGAAAAAAGTATTCAAAAATCTGGTCAAGCTTGACGATATACTTTAATTTGGAAGATAAAAATAACGTAGTTGATGAGCATCACTACCAAATAATCCATAAAGACATAAACCCTTATACAGGCAGCAACTCGTTTTTTGTCTCAATCTCAGACAAAGAAGATGAGGTCCTAACAAAAGATGGAGAAAAATCTGTCATCATATCAACCCACTGTAGAATATCATTTTGGCAAGATTTAAGCAAACAAGAGTATCTTGAAAAAAAAGAGAAAGCAAAAGATTTTATTTTAAACAGGCTTTTCGAATACGTGCCAAAATTTAAAGATTGTAAGATAAAAAACGTCATGGTAGGAAGTCCAAAGACTTTTCAGCGATACACCGGAAGGTATAACGGAACGGTTGGCGGAATACCCCTTATAAAAGACTACATTCCCTTTAAGTATCCTTTTAACTTTACGCCGATAAAAGGAGTTTATTTAGTTGGAGATTCTGTTTTTCCCGGTCAAGGCTGGCCTGGTGTTATAATTGGTGTGCTTAACTTACTCCTTCAAATAGAGGATATAGATGAAATACTACATTGAGATAAACAAAAAAGACTGGACTATAGTTTTTATCTTTGGATTGATTTTTGGCTCTATCTTGGGCGGTTTTATATCTTTAATTCTAAATATTCCTATCATCAAAGGAATGATTTCCGGGTCTATCTTTGGATTTTTCATATTTATGTTTTCTTTTGCAATGATTAATTTTAGCAACAAAAAGATACTGCCACTACTAAGCGATAAATACTATACTTTTGTAAGTCTTTTAATGTCTTTCTTTGCCGGATTTTTTGGAAGTCTAACAGCTTTTGAGTTTATAAAAGTACTAAAACTGATAGACTTAGAATTTTCTAACAAATTTCTGTTTTATCTTAGCATGATGACAGGACTTTTAACAATGCTAATAGGCTATCTTCTTTACATGATTGTCAACTCTAAAAAGATAGAAGAAGAGTTAAACAGGCTGAACATAGAGTTAAAGCTAAAAGCTTTAGAGTATCAGATAAACCCACATTTTTTATTCAACGCTCTAAACACGCTTTCAGAGCTGGTTTATATAGACCAAAAGCTTGCAGAGAAAGGAATGTTAAAACTATCACAATTTTTAAGAATGATCATAGACGAAAACAGCATCATAACCTTACAAGATGAACTAAAAATAGTAAAAAACTTTATCTTTATTGAAAAGTTAAGATTTCCTGCCATAGAGTTTGAGTTTAACATAGACAAAAACACCCTGTCTTTACCCGTTCCAAAAATGTCAGTACAGCTTCTTGTAGAAAATGCCATAAAACACGGACTAAAAAACAGCGGAAAAGTAATCATATCCTCATACATAAAAGATGGTTATTTTTATGTGGAAGTGAAAGATAGCGGAAAAGGTTTTGAGGAAATAAAAGAGGGAACAGGTCTTAAAAATTTAAGGGAAAGACTAAAGATATTCTTAAACGGAGATTTAGAATATTTTTATGATGGAAAGTTTTCTACTTTTAGATTTTTTTATAAAATCCCTTAGTGTTAAAGCAGTAGTAATTTTTTCCCATTGTTAAAGTAAGCTTGTTTTTTGGTTTTACTTTTCCTTGCTTGTACTTTATTGCCAAAACCCTGCCGATTACAAGACAATGGTCTTGAAACTCTAATTTTTCGTAAACTTCACACTCATAGACCATGAAAGACTCTAAAATACTTTTAGAAGACACTTTTTCACTATTTGTTAGATGGATATTTTTAAGTAGGCTTAGTTTATCAACCTGGTCTCCGTGATATGACCCTGCTATCAAAATTTCTTCAAAGTATTCAGATGTTAGGAAGTTTATTGTAAAGTTATCTTTCAAAAGCTTATAGCTGTAATTTGTTCTGTCTATGGATATGGAGTATAGAAAAGGGTTTTTGTTTACGGGTGTATGCCAACCAACGGTAAAAGGATTTTCTTCCACGACCACTATGACGAGCGGCCGTGGAACGTATCTAAGGGTGTAGCCATCTTCTATTATTTTAAACATTTACTTTTTGCTTACCACTTGGTCTTTTAATCCGGCAACAGCACCTAAAAACTCTTTTTGAACGTCAGCAGGTACTTTAAACTTGTTTAGGCTTTGCTTTGCAAGTTCTACAAACCTGTCCCAATCTTTTTCTGTAATTCCAAGATTTTGATGTGCTTCTTTCATATCTTTTCCCTTGTACTCGCAAGGACCACCTGTTGCTTTACAAATAAACGCAGCTACAAGCTCTCTGTTTGTTTTTAGTTTGTCTTTTGACACGTTGCCGCAGAATCTTTTTAGCTGTTTGTCGTTCATCATTCTGTTTGTAAGGTCTTCAACCACTGCGTCGATTGCCTTTTTACCGCCAAGCTTTTCATACAGTGTTTGCTCAGCGTTAGCCAAGCCAACTGTTAAAAATGCTGCTGCTCCAACTGCTGCTAAAAACTTTTTCATAACGCACCTCCCAAGATTTATTACGATAAATATTCTCCAAGAAATGTTTTTCATTATAAAGCTGATTTTTATCATATTAGATTTAAAATTTTACAGGTTAGCTGTAAAAAAAATTAAAATGAAAGGTAAAATAAAAATAAGCGTCCGGTGGGAAATTGGGTAAAAGTATAAGATTCTTCGTCGGCTTAAGAATGATGAAAACGGTCTCCTTTTTTGATTTTTTCTTGATTTGAAAAGAAAAACATGAGATTTTTGGCACGGCTGCAAAATGAAAAAGGTAAGATAATGTCTTTATTAAAATTTTTTTTGGAAAACCTGATAATTAAGAAACACTTCAGAAACTTTAGGCTTTTAGGATTAAAAAGAGTAAAGATTAATAAACCTATTCAAAAGGAGCTCATAAATGGAATTGGAATTCATAGGAAGAGTAAAAGCTTTAAACGACAGACAGTTTAATCAATCGGGCAAATACATAATTTACTGGATGTCTCACAGCCACAGGGCAAACTTTAACCATGGTCTTGAATACGCAATCAAACTATCAAATGATTACAAAAAACCATTATTAGTCTATTTTCTAATTACAGACAAATATAAATACTCAAATGCAAGATACTACAAATTTATGTTAGATGGAGTTTTAGAAGCTAAAAAATCTATAGAAGAAAGAGGTATAAAATTTATCATAGAAAAATCAGATGATATCAAACAGAGAATCATAGAGATATCAAGGAGTGCCGTTGCCTTAATCACAGATAAAGCCTACTTAAAGTATTATAGAAAGCTTTATAGTGATATAGCAAAGCAATTAGATATACCATTTTACGAAGTAGAGTCTGACGTTTGCATTCCTGTAGAGATTGCATCTCAAAAGCAAGAAGTTTACGCTTTTAACCTTAGAAAAAAGATTTATGCTTTATTAGATTCATATCTTCTTAAATTAGCGCCAAGGGAGCCAAAGATTAAATCCGTTAATCTTGATTTTGGAATAAAGGAGTTAACTTTAAATAGTTCCTTAGAGATTTTAGATATTCTCAACATAGACAAAAGCGTTAGTTTATCACCTTTTATAGGTGGTTATAACCAAGCAAAAAGATGCTTGAAAGAATTTATTGAAAAGAAGCTTCATAAATATAAAGAGTATAGGTCTCATCCGGAGCTTGACTATCAATCAAACCTAAGTCCTTATCTTCATTTTGGACAAATCTCGCCGATAGAAGTTGTTCTTGAAATCTTGTCAGAGTATAAAAAAGATGAAAATGTTGATAGCTTTTTTAACGAACTGATAGTTTGGAGAGAGCTTGCAAGGAATTTTTGCTACTATAATCCAAACTATAACCATTATGAAGGCATTCCTGACTGGGCTAAAAAAACATTAGAAGATCACAAAAACGATAAAAGAGATTATGTTTATACATTAGAAGAGTTTGAAAATGCAAAAACCCATGATGAATACTGGAATGCTGCACAGCTTGAGCTTTTAAAATCCGGAAAGATGCATAACTACATGAGAATGTATTGGTGTAAAAAAATTATAGAATGGACGCAGGACCCAAAACACGCCTTTGATATTGCATGCTATCTAAATGATAAATACGAGCTTGACGGAAGAGACCCAAACGGTTATGCCGGCATATCCTGGTGCTTTGGAACCCATGACAGACCATGGAAAGAAAGAAAAATCTTTGGGAAAATTAGATATATGAGTGCATCAGGTTTAGAAGCAAAGTTTGATATTAAAAAATACGTAGAAAAAGTAAAGAGTTTATGAAAAATAATGTTGGGGCTGCTTGCAAAAATCAACGTTTTTCATTCTGCAGCCGGTGAAGAATTTCCTTTTCCCAATCTTTAAATCAGGAGATTCTTCGGACTAAAGTCCTAAGGACATGGAAAGGTAAGTTTAAGAGAGTTTTGTAACACTCTCAGCAGTTCATTTACGAGCTTTGTATATTTCATCTTAAATGGTAAAGATTAAATATCACATGTATTATGTTAACGTTTCTTATCACAATCCGACAATCATTTCTATCTCTACTAATGCATCTTTTGGAA
>NZ_ABZS01000061.1 GCF_000173615.1 Sulfurihydrogenibium yellowstonense SS-5
AAATAGGCTTGAAATTATTTTGTGGTGTTGTTATTGGAATTGGTTGGATTTCTGGTTTTATCTCAAAATAATCATAACCTATGGGCTTGAAATCAACTTTATCAAAAATGGATGTATTTCCTTCTGTTTTTAGACCAAGAAAACTTAAAAATTCTTCATCTGATGGAATGTAGCTTAGAAAGAATACTTTAATTCCGTCTGAAATCTGTTTTTTTAGCCACTGCAACATCTCTGGCGAATATTCTGTTTGCCTCAGTAGTATCCCGGCATACTCATCTCCAATATAATCTTTTGGAAGCCCTTTATTGATATCATACATAACCGGAATATATCCAAGATATTCTATAAAAGCTTGGAAATTTCTATGTAAATCATCGTCTGCTGCATCAAATTCTTTAGAATTATACAAAATCATAATTTTTCTTGGAATAATTTGATATATACTTGTTCCAAGAGTTTTTAGGTCTTTATCGGTAACGTATGGGATAAACCCATTTTCGTATATTTTTTTAGCAACTTCTTTTTGTAATTTTTTATTTTTAGGGTCTACATAATCTATCACGATAACTTTGACGCCAAGGTTTTTAATCTCGTTTAGTTTGTTTAAAAGCCATCTTGTATCTTCTTCTTTCATTTTTTTGTACTTCATTGTTTTGGTATCAAGACCATAGAATAGACTTTCTGCAACTGCTGCATCTATATAATCTTTTACCTGTGGGACTACTTCAAAACCTCTGTTTAGAATGATTTTTTTGTCCGGGAATGTTTTTTTCACTTGAATGATAAACTCAACCAAGGCATTTTCATAATCTTTATATTCATTTGGTTTTAATGCAATTTGATAGCTATCTAAGGTATCAAAGAAAAATCCATCGTATTGAGAAAGATTTTTTAAGACTTTGTTTATTAGAAATTCTCTATACTCTTTTTTTCTTATATCCGCTATGTAGGTTTTCCAGTCTTTATTTTCTCCTATTATCCAGCTTTTATCTATTTCTTTATAGTACTTTCTGTAAGGCTCTATTTCTCCTACGGATACATACGCAAAAAGTTTTGCTTTTTTATTTTTTATGTAGTATTTTTCTTTAAGTTTTTCAAAAGAAAAGTTGTCCGGGTCAACTACAAGCCAGTCATAAAGGTAGAATGCCTCTTCAGGTGGTTCTCTGTAGATAAACCCAACGCTTAAATCTTTTCCGTAAGATAGATTAAATATAAATAAAAGATTAAATAAGCATAAAAGTCTGATAATGTATCTCATCTAAAAACCTCCTTAACAAAATTATGGCAAGCAAATCAGAAATAAACAGAGAGATAGCATAACCATATCCATAGAAGTAAGGTCCAAGTAAAATAGAAGCATAGGTAAATACTGCGTTAGAAACAGCAAAAAGAATAGATAAGTAAAGAACTTCTCTTCTTCTGTCAAAGTAGTTTAGTATTGCGAGCAATGTCATAAATATTAACTGAAGGTATGTCCCAACCATCAAAACATGGAAAAGGGGTATGTATAAAAGAGAAAGCTTAAATATTTTGAATAAAAGCGTATCAAATATTAAGAAAAATAAAAATGCTATTCCTTGAATTCTCAAAGTATCAAAAATAACAGAACGAGCCGAAAGTATCATGTCATCGCCAAATTGATAAATTTTATTTAAGGTTGCCCCTTCTCTAACTGCACGGTAATATCTGTCATAATAATCTGCAAACTCTGTCTCAAGTTTTAAGAAAAATACTGCCATACCGGGAGCAATTGCAATATATGCTAAAAACATCGGAATATCATAAACAATAGAAGCTCTAATGGGTCCTAAAATCTGGATGCTCGTATCAGGATAAAACCAAAATATAAATTTATCTATCCATATACCAAGATTATAGAAAAATCCCGAAAAAATCAAAGATATATATATTTTATGTCTATCAAAAAAATCAAAAGATATTATCTTATCTGAATAGTGGGTTTTTATAAAATACCCAAGAAGCAAGAAAAATAATACTGTCTGACCAACAAAAAATGAAAACATCAACCCTGCCAAATCGTATCTTGCCATATATAAAGCTAAAAGGAAAAAGGTAATATACGCGGTAGCAAAAGAAAAGACTATAAATTTATAGCTTTTAAATCCGGTTAATACGACATTTATAATCCATAACCCACACATTATCGTAAAAATCAATACATACAAAATAATAAAAACTGCACCTTGTTCTTTAAAAAAGATAACTGAAAAAATTAAAGAAATGATAAAAGCCAAAATCATATTTAAAAGTATATTCCCAATAAGATTTGGAAGAACAACTTCATATTTCTTCTCAAAAATTCTGTCTGCAAGAAATCTTGTTATCATAAGCTGAGAAAATCCGGTTAAAATAAGACTGAAAGCTGTTAAGTATGTTACTATTACACCAAACTGAATTACAATTTTATCGGAAGAGACAAATTGTCTTAAAACATAGAAAGATAATGCTAATGTTAAAATAGAAATTAAATATGGTCCGGCACTTAAAACAGCAGAGTATCCGAAAGCTTTTACTATTGAACCAAGCGTTCTTTCTCTTAATACTTTCCTTAATTCAAAGCTTATACCGGCCATTGTGTTAAAACCTCTTTATAAATCTTTCTATAATTTTCTAAAAATTGCTCTTTTCTATAAAATTTATTTACTCTTGTTAATGCACTTTTTTGATAAGCATTCCATTTTTCTTCATCTGTTAAAAGCTCTATGTATGCATTGGCTAATTTTTCCGGATTTGCAATAGGAACAACTTCTCCGGCCTTACCAATATTAATATCCTCTTCGTTTAGTCCACCATATATTAGCTGTCTACAAGAACCAACATCTGTAGCAACGGCCGGAAGACCGGCAGCAAAACCTTCCAGAACAACCAGCGGCATACCTTCACTTATAGATGTTAAAGTCAGTATTCCTGTTTTTGGGAAAATATCCTTTGGATTTTGAAATCCAAGAAATTTCACATTATTTTCAAGATTGTAAACTTCAACCAATCTTTTACATTCTTCATAATACTCAGGGTCTTCATCAGTTGGACCAACTATCCAACCTTCAGCTTGGGGTAATTTATTTACAACTATTCTCATAGCCTTTATGAATGTTTTTATATCTTTAATTGGAACAACCCTCCCAAGCAATGTAATTACCTTTGGGATTTCCTTAGGTCTATTTTTCAAAGCTTGAGAATAGCCTTCAACATCAACACCATTTGGGATTACAATACACTTGTTTGGGTCTGCACCGTAGGATATTTGAATTTTCCTCGCATCATCAAAAAGAGAGATAATGATCTTACTCGCATGATAGATAAATTTTCCAATGCTTTCAAAAAACCTAATCCACAAGTTACGAATATGATCAATCTCACCTAAATCTCTTTGAAAGAATAATCTTTTATCTACAAGCCAATCTACATTTAAAAGGTCTATTTTCCTTTCCCTTGTATATATCCCATGTTCAGTAAGGACAAACGGAATTTTTTTATGATAAGAGATCAGTGATGCAAGAAATCCGGCGTATCCTGTTGAAGGACTATGTACTATATCACAATCTGGAGCCTGGGAAGCAATTTTAGCAACAACCCATATAGGTGCATGAATGTTCCTTATCGTCCAAAAGTAATCTATAAAAGGGGTTTCTTCAGCATATTCTGTGTACATATCAATTATAAAGTTCCAAGCCTCTCTACTAAACAAAAAATCTTCTTCTTTTACTTCTTTTAGATAAAACTCAAGTTTTTTGATTTTTTCTGGCAGGTCAACATTTTTATCTACGTTTTCTTTAAACCATTTATGCAGAGTTTCTATGTAATTAAAATTTTCTTCATTGGCATTTCTTTCATGGGGCAGGGTTGTTCTTTCATAATTAAAAAGATAATCTGCAGATAAATAAACTAAATTGTCCGGAAGTTTGTATTTTATTCCTTCGTAGTCTTCCGGCCTACTTCCAAGAAAAACAACTCCAAAGTTTTTTTCTGAAATGCCTGTAATTAAATCATGAATCCATGTAGAAACGCCGCCTCTAATGTATGGATATGTTCCTTCTGCAATTAGTAAAACATCTATTTTTTTATTTTGGTTTAAAAGCTCTATCATTGCATGCTCCAAAATTGTTTCATAAAGTTAACTTTTACGTCCAATGATAAGTCTAATTGAGAGAAAAGCTCTTTTACCTTTTTAAAATTTCTTTCATAGAAATAACATTCTGCAAGATATGGAATGACTTTATATCTAAACTCTTTAAAATTAAAAGCCAACTCTAAATATTCTTTTGCTTTTTTATAATCTTTAAGTCTTAAATAAACTCTTCCAATTAGAAAATAAGGAATAAAATCCTTTTTTAATTTTAACCCTTCTTCTGCGTAGTATAAAGCTTTTTCTATTGCGAAATTTTCAAACTCTTTATCTACAACATGAAAAAAAACAAAATCCCAGTAAGCTTGGGCCAATTCAAAGTAAATTTTAGCTTTTTCTTCTTCAGATAAATCATTATCTTTTAGTCTGAGATTAAGTTCATGAATTTTATCGTTTAACTGTTTTTCCATTTTAGAAATCATACTAAAAGCCATCAATCTTATTTCGTCCATAGGATTACTAATATTTTCTTTTATTAAAGAATAGGTTATCGGACTTTGTAAATCCGATAAAGACATAAAAGCTCTTAGTTTTAGGTCCTTTGGAACGTTATCTTTCTTTAAAATTGAAAGTATTGCTCCTTCTCCAAATCTACGACCACTAAAATAAAGGTCTTCATCTTCTATCTCTTCAATAGAAAAAGTTTCTATAGGCTTAAATTCAATATTTCTTTGCGTTCTAAATAGATATAAAGTTAAGATAAATAAAAATAAATATCCAACGATAAATCCGAAAAACCCTATTAAAAATATAAATACTAAAGGCTGCCATTTTCTTGACCTAGTTCTTTTAGGCAAAAAAAGATATAAAACAGTTGTTAATAAAAAAACTGCCAAGCCATGAAAGAGAAAAAACAATGATAATGCGACATAAATATTCTCTGTAAAAAAAGATGAAATACCAAGAACTTCTAAAGTTACAGATAAATATAATTTTTTATAACTCATTTAATAGTCTCCAAAATTGATTGAAGATTTTTAGCTGGATTTATATCAACAGATTCTATTTTTAGTTTTATATTTTTTTCAAAGAAAGATAAAGATAAATTCTCTACTAAAATATTCTTTACTCTTTCCACAAAAGAATTTGCTCCAGAAATTGGTGTAAAAGGTAATAATATTGGTATTATTAAAAGATTGTCTTCTTGTAAAAACAGTGAGTCCATTATGTCAAGTCCTCTTAAATTTTTCCTGAGTAAATTTTTTATATTTTCATCTTCGATGCTTCCTTTAATTTGAAAGATAACTAAGGAAGATTCTATTCCTAAATTCTTTTTAATTTCTGACATTCTATATATTTCTTTTATAAAGTCTATGTCAAACATATCGAATTTCTTAACTATATCTTTTATCTTTTCTAAAATTAACTTTTCACTTACAATATAGTAAATAAATAGATTAATCATCAAAAGAGTATCCATGTTTAAAGATAAAAATCCAATCTCTTCAATTACAAATAAATAAACTTGCGTTTCTGAAATAAATACAGGAATAGCTGCATAGTACTTTGATTCTTCTTCTATTTTGCTTAGGTATGAAATACTTCTATCTTCTATTGCTTTGGAAACTAAAACATCTTTTATATTAAAATCAAAGTCATCATGGGTAGAGGATATTATTTTAAAATTATTTTTTTCTAAATCTACATATACAAGTGCAGCTCTTTCTATGTTGAATGATTGAATTAATAAATTCATTAGCATATTGGAAATTTCTTCTTCTTCAAAATTTGATATTATTTTTTGTTTAATCTGATAAATTACTTCTCTTATACTAATAGGTTTTATAATGTACTGCTTTTCAAGTTGGTCGTGGGATATTTTTAAAAGCATCAGCTCTCTTGCTAAATCTCTTAATTTTCCGTCAGCATATTTAAATTTATCCTCTGATTTTTTTACATTTTCAGACCAATAATAATTAAATTCTGATGCTACAAGCACAAACAGAAATAACCATAGAATATAAACTGTTGGAAATTCTTTATAAAAGAAAAAGGCTATTAAAACAATTATAAAAAAGCTTATAATTCCTGCAAATAACCCATAGTAAAGGGTAAACACAAGTAATGGAAGTAGATAAAATAAATAACCAAATTTAGATTCTATAAACAAGGGGTCAGAAGGATTTGTATACATTCCAATAAATAATAAAGCTAATGTGAATATAAATATTTCAGCAATTAATATTTTTAAGTTTAATTCCTTTAAAAACTTTGTTAAAAACATGGCTTTAAGGAATGATTTTGTTTAGTATTTTTTGCGCTACGGTTGTAATAGATTCATGAGACCAGCCTGTTTTGGAAGATACACTTGTGTAAACTTCTTTTTCCTGTTTGATATCATAAATTTTAACAGTAATACTTACTGCCGGTTCTCCATCAATACCGGTTTTGTATCTAAATTCGTTTACACTCCCGGTAATTGCATAATCTATATTACTTTCCTTTAACTCTTGCAAAAGCTTCTTAATTTCCTCAGGACTGTAATCTTTATCTTGTTTAACGTTCGTAATAGATAGTTTATATCCTTTGGAAGAAACAACCCCTTCTGTTATGCTTTTTACTCTAAGTCCTGCTAAAGGCGTTTCTGTATAGTTTTCAAATGGAAGAACCGTTATTTTCTTATCTTTTAAATTTAATTTAGCATAATCTAAATTTGTAACTGTTGAGCATGATACTAAGAAAACTAAAGCAAAAAATAATAAGAACTTCCTCATCTTAAACCTCCTCCTGTAATAGTTTTTTCTCCCATTCAAGGGCAGTTTTACAAATTAGCTTTAAATCATCATACTGCGGTTTCCAATTCAAATTGTTTAAAATTTTAGTATTATCTGCTATTAATATAGCCGGGTCTCCCTCTCTACGACCGGTATACTCAACTTTAAAATCTACTCCTGAAACTTCCTTCATAGTATTAATAACTTCCAAGACAGAGTACCCTCTGCCATATCCACAATTAAACACGTCACTATTATTATCATTTAAATACTCTAAGCTTTTAATATGAGCATCTGCTAAATCATCAACATGAATATAATCTCTTATACAAGTGCCGTCCGGCGTTGGATAATCTGTACCAAAAACATACATTTTATCTCTCTTGCCAACCGCTGTTTCTGCTGCTACTTTTATTAGATGGGTTGCGTTTGGAAATCTCTGCCCTATTCTAATTTTTAAGTCTGCTCCGGCAACATTAAAATATCTGAGTATTATATACTTAAATTCAGTATGGGCACCTACATCGTTAAGGACTGTTTCGCTCATTAATTTACTTCTTCCATAAGGGTTTATTGGTTGTGTTGGCGTTGTTTCTTTCACCGGAATTTCGTCCGGTTGACCGTACACTGCAGCAGTAGATGAGAAAATAAATCTATTAACACCATATTTAAGACAAAGATTGATAAGATTGGTTGTGTTTACTGTGTTGTTCATATAATATTTAATTGGATTTTTTACGCTCTCTGGTACCACAATGCTTGCTGCAAAATGAATTACAGCATCGAATTTTTTAGCTTTAAATATTCCTTCTATCATCTGAAAATCTTTCAAATCTGCTTCAATAAAAGTAAGCTCTGTATTTTTGCCCGTTTGCTGACGGATTTCATTTAGCGTTTTAATAGTTTTCAATGAACCTGTTGAGAGATTATCAATGATTACTACGCTGTGGTCCGTGTTTTCTATTATCTGTTTTACTACATGACTACCGATATAACCTGCTCCACCTGTGATTAAAATGTTCATAAATTATCTCCTTTTTATTTTTGTTAAAATTTCTTCTACAATTTGGCTTGGTGTTTTTTTGTCTGCATTGATTCTTATGTTTGCAAGTCTATATACATTCTTCCTTTCTTCAAAAAGTTGTTTTATTTTTTCTGTAGGTTGTTTTAATAATGGTCTGTCTTGGTCGTTTTTTAGTCTATCTAAGACAGTGTTTAAACTAACATCAAGCCACACAACATCTCCGTTTTTTTTCATTAAATTCATATTGTCCAAATTTGCCCCAAGTCCACCTCCGGTAGAAACTACAAGTCCTTCTTGATTAACTATTGCTTCTATCTGTTTTCTTTCAAGCTCTCTAAAATAGCTTTCTCCTTTTTGCTCAAAAATATCTTTTATTTTCATTCCTTCCTTTTCTTCAATAAACTTATCAATATCAATAAAATTCATATTTAATTTTTCGGCTAAAATCTTTCCTACCGTAGACTTTCCACTTCCCATAAATCCGACAAGATATATATTTTTCATTCTATCTCCTTAATTTCAAGAATTTTCTCAACATTGAAAACTCTATCATCTTTTCTTATTGTGCAAAATCCTTCAATGCCTAAGAACTCAGCACCGTTGTAATCCATTTTGCCAATTTTTTTAGGGATTATTACTCTTTTTGATTTTACATCTTTTGATTTAAGATAGACTATCTCTATTGGCTTTTTCTCAGAGATGGCTTTTTTGATTATTTCTATTTTTTCTTCTAACGGAAGCTTTTTACTCGAAAGCTTA
>NZ_ABZS01000060.1 GCF_000173615.1 Sulfurihydrogenibium yellowstonense SS-5
TAAGTGTATCCATCCCTTCTGATGCTCTTATTAAAGCCATTTTTTTATCTTTAAATGTATCTATGTTTTTTTCAAAATATACTTTAAGCCCTTCTGCACTGAAGACTTCCGGAACGATTATATCTTTATATCCAAGTTTTTCTAAGTATTTTGCTGTTTTTTCTCCAACAGCTATGATTTTTTTATCAATCTTTGAAATTTGAGAAAAGAAATACTTGACTGCATTTTTACTTGTAAAGATTAAATATTCATAATCTTCAAGATTAAGATTTTTAATTTCTACCGGCTCAAATCTGATTAATGGAAAAGATATAGGATTAAATCCTGCTTTTATGAATAAATCTTTTACTTCTTCAAAACCTGACGCTTCTCTCGTGATGATTATGTTTTTCATTGAGATTCACCTTTTGGTATTAAAAATATTGCATCGCTTTCTTGAATTTCAAAATCATCTTCCGGATTTAAGATTATTTTTTTATTTCTTTCTACTGCAATCGGTAAATAGCCATCTTTTCTAACGATTTTTATAATCTCTCCGAAAGTTTTATAACTTCCAAGTTCTCTAACTTTTACTTTTTGAATTCCTGTCTCTGCATCTAATAACGTTTCTATCAAGCTTGTCGCACCCGGATTTAATAAACTTGAGAACATTATCTTTCCTACTATCTGACCATGAACCAAAACTTCCCTTGCTCCAACCCGTTTTTTAAAAATTTCTGCATCTTCATCCAAAAGAACTTCTATATAAAGTTTTACTGTTGGATTAAGCGTTCTAATAAGCATGCCCGCTAAAGCTGTTCTTGCATCTATATCTCTTTCGGATAGATTTGGTAGCTTTTCACCGACGATGATTACATCTGAAGCATTTTCTATTCCAACATCTAAAAGATTTTTTTCTAAGATAAAATCTCCTTTTTTATAAAGGATATATTTTGACAATTCTATTCCTAAGTCTTTTTTATCATAGTTTGTTAAAAGCACAACAGGTTTTTCTTTATCTATATCACTTTCCATTATTTTTTCAAGGATTTCTTCAGATGTTTCGTTGTATCCACAAATAACTATATGGTCTTTTAAATCTCTCATGACTACCTCTCCTTCCTTCAACTCTAAAAGTCTGTTTATAAAAGAAACAGAGAAACCCGCTGTTAAAACTGATACTAAAATAACATTAATAATTACCATTAAAGATGCTGCAATCTTTCCTACATCAGAAATAGGAACTATATCTCCATATCCAACTGTAAAAGATGTTATGATACCCCAGTAAACGGCCGCCCAGATACTGTCAAAATTTTTATTCCCTGCGTTATGCTCATAGATGTATGTTAAAAAAGAGAAGAAAATAATATTTACAAACAAACTTGAAAAAGTAAATGTAAAGACAAAGCTGTTTTCTTTAAACGCAAAAAAGAAATTTCTAAATGCAGAAGAGTATCTTAAAAGTTTTAGCAGTCTAATTAACTGGAATATCCTAAGCATTCTTAAAGGTCTAAAGATTGGCAATATTGCAAGAAGGTCTATGATTGAATAAGGCTTTATCATCCACTTAAGCTTTGGTTTTAAAGCATATAAAAAGGCATTAAAATATACTTTTAAATTTCTTTGTTTATGTTCAGTTAAATAATCTTTAAAATCTTCTGTAAAATCAGAAACAACCCACCATCTAAGTATGTATTCTATCAAAAAGAAAAATAATGTAAACTCTCCAAAGTCTATAAGAAAATCATGCAAATCTTTGGGAAGCTTTTCTCTTTTTGGAGATATTAATAGAAAAACCGTGATTGAGGATGTTAAAACTAAAAAAATTGCAAAGACAGAATAAATATGATTTAGAGAATTTCTATCATTTTCTAAAAGATTGTATAAAAAAAGCTTGAATCTTTTTACAAATGTTTTGTGATTTAATCTTTTTCTTTTTAACTTAAGCATTACGTTTCCTTATAAAGGTGAGACGTGAGAGGCGAGACGTTAAATGCTTTTCACCATCTCACCATCTCACTATCTCACTTATTCACTTTCTCACTTACTCACCTACTTATTTACCTTCCACCCCTAACTAAAGATAATCCACCGTCAACTACTATAGTTTGACCTTGTATCCATCTTGCATCCGGAGTGCATAAAAATCCAACTACACCGGCCAAATCTTCTGGTTGCCCCATTCTACCAAGTGGTGTTAGTTTGATTGTTCCTTCTTTAACTTCTTCATAGTTCGGGAAAAGCTGGATTGCTTCTGTATCTATTGGTCCACCGGATACACAGTTTACATTAATTCCCATTGGACCAACTTCTACCGCTAAGTATCTAACAAGCGTTTCTAATGCTGCCTTTGCCGAGCCGTGTATTGCATAATTTGGCATATAATCCCTTGTCCCGGTTGATGAAATAGCTATAATCTTTCCTTCTCTTCCTTCCATAAGCTTAACGGCTCTTTGAGAAGACCATATAAAACCAAAGGTTGTAATGTTGTATATTCTTAGAGTGCCTTTTTCTTTAAGTCTTAAAAATGGTGCAAAACCACCGATTACTTCTCTTCCTGATGCTACTGCGTTGCTTACAAAAATATCTAAGTAGCCAAATTTTTCTGTGATTTCATCAAATACTCTGTCAATCTCTTCCTTAACTCCAAAATCTCCTTGAACTATATAAGACTTTCTTCCAAGCTTTTCTATTTCTTGTTTGACTTCTTCAGCCTTTTCTTTGTTTTTATAGTAATTAATAATTACATCGGCTCCCATAGAAGCCAATTTTAAAGCTATTGCTCTTCCAATTCCTCTGCTTGCTCCTGTTATAAATGCTAACTTTCCTTCTAAAACCATATCAATCCCCCTTTATGAGAAATTTCTTAATTTTTCAAGAACTTCATAGCCTTTTTTATTATAAATAGTCTCTTTTGCCAAATCTATTCCATCTTTTATAGAATCTACAAGACCTATAACTTTTAAAGCAAATGCTGAATTTAAAGCCACAAAATCTGTTTTTGAAGAATAATCTTTGCCTTGTAAAATACTTAAAGCAATCTCTTTATTACACTCTACATCTCCACCTTGAATTTCAAAAATCTCAGCTCTTTTTAATCCAAAATCTTCCGGTTTTACTGTATAAAAGTTTATATCAGATTCATTAATCTCTCCAACATAAGTTTCTGCTGTGATAGATACTTCATCTAACCCATCTAATCCATGGACTACGTAAGCTTTTTTTACTCCAAGATTTTGTAAAACTTTTGTTAGTGGTTCAACTAAGGATTTATCATAAACACCCATCACTTGATAATTTGCATCAGCAGGATTTGAAAGTGGTCCAAGAATGTTAAAAATTGTTCTAACGCCTATCTCTCTTCTTTGTTTTATTACATTTTTCATTGACGGATGGAACAATGGAGCAAACATAAAACCAAGGCCTATTTCTTCAATCTGCCTTGAAACTTCTTCCGCTGTAAGCTCTATTTTTATTCCCAAAGCTTCCATTATATCTGCACTTCCGCATTTTGAAGAGATAGACCTGTTGCCATGCTTTGCAACTTTACCACCTGCTCCCGCCACAACAAACGCCGATATTGTAGACACATTAAAAGTGTTTAACCTATCTCCACCTGTCCCGCATGTATCAACAAGTTTACTTTTATCTTTAACTACAACTTTAACAGCTTTTTCCTTCATGATTCTTGCTGCTGTTTCTATTTCAAGAATAGACTCTCCTTTCATCTTCAAGCTGATTAAAACAGCTCCAATCTGTGCATCGGTTAGATTACCTTCCATTAGATTATCAAAAAGATAGGTCATCTCTTCTTTTGTTAGGTCTTGTCTTTCTGTAAGTTTTTTTATAATATCTTTAATCATCACTAACTCCAAGATTAAAGCTTCTTCTATGGATTGGAGTAATGCCGAATTTTTTTATCTCTTGATAATGTTGTTTGGTTGCATAACCTTTATGTTTATCAAAAGAGAAGTTCGGATATTTTTCTTTATACTCAATCATTATTCTATCTCTAACTACTTTCGCAATTATACTTGCTGCTGCTATTGTATGAGATATTTCATCTCCTTTGATTAAAGGCAAGTGATTTATACTTTCATCTAATTTTACAAAATCAACTAAAGCTATATCCCATTTTGATTTTAAAGATTTTAGATTGTTTTCCATGTATATTTTTGCAGCATTTGATATTCCAAGCTTATCTATTTCTGTATTTTCTATGATGGTAATATTTATTTCTTCAGCGTAATCGTGAATTTTTTCAAAGAGATACTCTCTTTCTTTTTCTGAAAGACCTTTTGAATCACTATGTATGAATGGTTTTTGATGCTTAGGAAAAATGACTGATGCAATAACAAGAGGACCGGCTAACGGTCCCCTTCCTGCTTCATCTATACCAACAATTTTTTCATAACCTTGACTAAAAAGTTCTTTTTCAACATTACCCATTATTTTCTTTAGAAGCTTGAGATTCTGCTTGTCTTTTCTTGATTTCCCATTCTTTAAGCTCTTTAATTTTAGCAGCTTTACCTTTGAGATTTCTGATGTAGTAGAGTTTAGCTCTTCTAACTTTACCGCGTTTAACCACTTCTATTTTTTGAATAGATGGACATGCTATTGGAAAAATTCTTTCCATTCCAACGCCGTAAGAAACTTTTCTAACTGTAAAAGTTTTCCCCGTTCCGCTGCCTCTAACTCTTATAACTAAACCTTCAAAAATCTGCGTTCTTTCTTTTTCACCTTCTTTAACTTTTAAATGAAGTCTTACAGTATCTCCTACTTTAAATTCAGGAATGTCTTGTGGTAAATATCTTTGTTCAATTTCTCTAATTAATTGGTGCATAATTCTTCCTCCGCTGAAAAATTTTAAAGAAATATTATAGCACAAGAAATTTATTTTAAACATTATGATATGAAATGTGAGAAAGTGAGAGGTGGGGCGTTTATAAAGTTTATCTTTTAACCTGACACACTTCACTCATAAATTCTTTCGTCATCCTGAAGCCGAAGGCTAGGATCTAATCTTTTAATGTTTTTTAAAAAACATATATTCTTTACCGATAACAGAATGGCAAAAAGGCAATATCATTCTTCTCTTATCTTTGCTGTAAAAGTGAAACGCTTATAAAAACTTATTACATATCGCTCATTGCTTCATCTTTTCTCGTTGACCTGTATATTCTCCATAATTAACTTAATAGCTTCTTCTTCTGGCATTGGTTTTGAAAAATAAAATCCTTGCAGATAATCAGCTCCAAGCAAAGATAAAAGTTTTACCTGCTCCTCTGTTTCTACACCTTCAGCTATTGTCTTTAATCCAAAATCTTTTGCTAATCCAATTATGAATTTTACGAGCGATAAGTCTTGTCTACTTCTTGCAATATTCCTTACAAACGACATATCTATTTTTAGTATATCAATAGCTAAATCTCTTAAATATGTTAAAGATGAATATCCCGTTCCAAAGTCATCTATCGATATTTTTATGTTTGGATTTAAATCTTTAATGTCTTTAAATATCTTCTTAGATTTTTCTATATCTTTTATGACATTTCTTTCTGTGATTTCTATTACTAAGTTATTCTGAGTTTCTATTGACAGAGATTTTAACCTTTCAATAAAGCTTTTATCTGATATTTCATCTGATGTTAAGTTTAATGAGTATCCAAGTAATCCTTTTGGTGATATGTTTAGAGATATTGTTATATCTTTTTTATCATTCAAAGAGTTAAATTTTTTTATCTTTTGAGAAACTTCTTCTAAAGCCCATTCTTCAAATTTTGTGATATATTTGCTGTTTTCAAGATAATCTATAAACTTTATAGGTGGATAAACAGTTCCATTTTCGTCTACTATCCTGATTAATGATTCAAATCCTGCTATTGAAAAGTCTTCTGATTTAAAGTATGGCTGGAAGTAAAATTTAAATAATTTCTTATCAAATGCTTTTTCTACAATCTTTTCAGCTTCTAAATATTCTTCTAATTTTTTATTTAACTGTGATTCATAGAATTTTATTACATTTTCTCCTTCTTTTTTAGCTGTGTTTAAAGTGAGAACAGCGTTATTATAAAGCTCTTCAAATGTTTGACCATCTTCATTGTATAAGACAATCGAAGCATTATAAGAAATATGAATTTTGCCTTTGGAAGTATTTAAATCTTTATCTAAAGCATCTCTAATCTTATAAATAAGCACTGATTCGTTTTTTATATTTGTAATAAGTATTGCAAACTTATCACTTCCAATTCTGGCTACATATCCGTCCGGAAATTCTTTTTTTAGATTTTTTGCTACTTCTTTTAAAATTTCATTGCCTGTTTCCAATCCATAAGAAGAATTAATTACAGACATGTTATAAATGTCTATCAATATTAATCCAAATTTTTTGTATAGCTTGTTTATAATCATCTCTGAAACTTGAATTTTAAATGATATAAAATTTGGAAGCCAGGTTAAACTATCATAGTACTTATATTTTTCTATTTCCTCTGAAAGCACCTTCTCTTGTGTTATATCTTTTCCAACGGAAATAAATTTAAGCGTTCCATCTTTTAGTTTAATTGGATAGATAGTTTGGTCTATATAAATTAGTCTTCCGTCTTTTGTTTTATTTACAAACACTGACGAAAATGGTTCGCCAGATAATATGGTATCCCATAATTCTTTGTATAATTTTATATCCTGCACTCCAGATTTAAATATTCTTGGATTTTTACCAATTATTTCTTCTTTTGCGTATCCTGTCAAATCTATAACATACTGATTTACATACTCTATTGTTCCATTTGAATCAGTGATTAAAAGCCACATTCTTGAATTATCTACAGCCTTTCTTAAAAGTATATTTTCTTTATCTTTTTCTACTTTATTTAAAGCAAAGGATACATCTTGTTTAATTTCTTCAAATAAAGTTAGAAATTCTTTGTTGAAGATAAAAGGCTTTGTTGAATAGATATTAATTACTGAATAAACCTCTCCATTTTTTTCTACTGGAATGGATATTGATGAATATATATCTCTTTTTAGAAGCTCATTTTTCCATGGAGTTATATATTCTGACGTTAATGTATTTTCATTTATAATAATTCTATTTTCTCTGTAAGCTCTTCCTGTTGGACCTCTTCCTTCCGGCAGGTCTTCTCTAACACTTACAACTAAATTATCTACATATCCATCGTCTTCACCATACTTACATACTGGCTTGATAAAATCTCCTTCTCTCTTTCCAATCCATACAAATTTAAAGCGATTTTTTTCTACAAGAATTTCACATATTCTTTGAAATAATTCCTCTTCTGTTTCTGCAGATATAATTAACTGATTAATATCTTTTAAGCTTTCTATAAGAATCCTTTGTATTATTAAGTTTCTAACTATTTTTCCAAGTTCATGATATTCTTTAAGTTTATTGATTTCGTCTTGAGAAATCTCTTCTAAATCTAATTCTTGGATAAATGTAATTATATCGTTGGAATTCTTTTCATAGAATTCTTCTGATACCAAAAAGTAATGGCTTGCATCCAAATTTATTTCTTCTATGATTTTTAATTTATCTTTAATTTCTTGACCTAATTCATCATAATATTCCTTAAATATCACTCCGGCATCAACTTTTTCATTTAACAAAGAATTTATGATTTCATCAAAAGATTCATATAAAATAACTTCTTTATTATAAAGACCTGTTTTGTTTAAAATACAATAAGAACTAAGTTTATCAACTATTGCTATATTTTGGAAATCCTTTTGATTATTCAAACTAACTAAAAGAAATTTATCGTAATGACCTTTAAATCTTCCTATAAGTTTGTAATTTTTTTGTAAAAGAATTAAAGCAACATCAAAGTTTGCATAATACATATCTGGCTTATTATCTACTGATATTAATGCTTCTTCTTCGTAGAAGTTTTTATAGGGTTTAAAATCTACTTCTTGTTTAAAAATTTGCTTTATTTTTTCTGAGATTTTAAGCCACTTTGCTAATCCTTCTTCTGTACCATGCGGACAAACTCTAAAGGTAATCATAAACCTCTTCCTTTATATTAATATAATTACATTTATATTAACATATAATACCACATATACCATTTATCCCATAAATAAGTAAATTCTATGATAATTTATAATTTCTTAACTTTAACAAAACAACAAGTCATGTAATAAATATATTATCATACAACTTTACTCGTCTTTATTTTACAGCAACTTGAGTTTATCTTAAAGGAATAAAACAAAAAATTTAGTATTATAAAACTTTACCAATCCAAATTTAAAATTCCTAAGAATATTCCAATTACAAAGCCTAAAACTGCTCCATTAAATCTTATCCACTGTAATTCATCCCAAGAAGCTTTTTTAACTGCATCTATAAACTCTTCATCTGATATGCTTTCAAGTCTTTTCTTTATTAAATCAACAATAAAATCGTGATTCTCCAATATAATTTTTGTTATTTCTTCTTTAAGCTCGCTATTTAAAGATTTTTTTATATTCTCATCATCTTTAATCTTTTTTAAAAGCTCGTCAACTATGCTTTCTAAATTTTTGTCTAAATACTTAGCTAAAAACTTTTCTGCAAAATCATAAAAAGCGGTCTTTACAAAAGCTCCCAATGGAAGTTCTTTAAACTCTTCAAGATAATCTTTTTTTTCTTTTATTTTTCTCTCAATTACAGACTTTAAA
>NZ_ABZS01000059.1 GCF_000173615.1 Sulfurihydrogenibium yellowstonense SS-5
AATCTCATACTTTTCTTTTCAAGTCAAAAAATCAAAAAAGGGATCCTTCGGACTTACGTCCTCAGGATGGCAAAAAGGTAAACTTACAAAAATTTTGGAGCACCTTATAAAATTTCTCTTATTTCACTCCCTCACTTTAATCATAGAAAATGATTTAAAATTTTGTTAAATTTAAAACAAAATAGTTAAAGAGGTCTCTGTATGATTATTAAGATAAACAGAAATGGTAATTATCAGACTTATGAGATAAATAACATTGAAGATAGAACTACTATTTTAGAAGTTTTGGAGCAAATTAAAAATTATCAGGACCCGAGTTTATCATACAGAGCCCAATGTAGAGCTTCCATTTGCGGAACCTGTGCAGTGAAAGTAAATAGTCAAACAGTCTTAGCATGTAAAACAAAAGTAAAAGATTTAGCGGTTAATGATGAAATAGTGATAGAGCCTTTATCCAACATGCCTGTTATAAAAGATTTAGTTGTAGACCATGATGAATTTTTAAATAAATTAAAAAAAGCCAAGGCATGGCTTATTCCAAAAGAACCTTTTGAAAAGGTCTATCCCGAGGATTTGGCAACATATGACAGAGAAACAGACTGTATTTTGTGCGGAATTTGTTATAGTGTTTGTCCAGCTTTTACAAATGATAAAGATTTTGGCGGTCCTATAAACTTTGTTAAAATTTTTAGATTTTGGAAAGATAAAAACGATGCGTTAAATGATGAAAGAATACAAACAGCCGCTGAAAATAATATAACTTCATGCATACATTGTAAATACTGCACTTTTTCATGTCCAAAACAAATTCCAGTAGAAGAAGACATCTTACAATTAGAATTCTATGGAAAGCAAAAAGGCATAATCAAAAAGCAAGAAGACTTTGGATTTAACTTTGGATTTGGATTTTAGTAAGATGTAAGAGTTAGCATTCTGGCTCCTCCACCGCTTCTGATTTTTATCTACATAATGCATTTTACGTCTAATGTTATTGCAAAAGCCCTGTTAAACATCGCAAAGCATTTATGTTAAAATTTAGATATGTTGAAAAATAAGAAAAACACTGTAGTGTAAGCCATAATTATAAACAAAAATAAAAGATTGATTATACCTCGGGTGAGAAATTCAAATATAAATAGAATACCTAAAAAAACTCCTTGGTGGCAGTTAAAATTTTAATAGCAAAAATTCCACCAAGGAGGTAAAAATGCAAAACTCTAATCTTTATTCACAATATTTCAAAAAATCTCTGAGCATTTAACTATACTTTTAAACATTCAATCAAAAAAGAAAGCAGGTAGGCCACCTAAGGTATCTGATTTACAACTTGCAGCTTTATATATCACATCCTACATTTCAAACACTCCTATTCTTACACTTGCCAGATTTTTAATTTATCCTTCTATTCAATCTTGGCATCTGTTTAGAAAATCAAAATCAGAAAGAGTTTACAAAATCCTCAGAGAATATTGGCTAAGAAGAATTGCTATTATTATGATACTTAAAATTGTTCTTGGAAAAAAGAAAGCTTATAGTAGATGGTACTATAATTGAAGTAGCAAGATTAAGTAGAGCAAAAACTAAAAAGATAAAAAGAGTTTCAGGAAAAAGATATTGGGTAAAAAGAAAGAGGAAAATATACAGCGAGCATTTGAAGAAAGAGATAGAATATGTGAAGATAAACAAGAAAAGAGTAAAAGACAAATTATTGAAGCAGTGAATTCTCAAATAAAGAATTTCAATCTTATAGGTAGATGGAGAAAGGTTAAGACTTTTGTTGCTTATCTATATGCATATGCTATTGGTTATAGCTTTTTTAGAAAAAGTAAACTATGGAGGTAATTTCTCGCCCAAGGTATATAATCATTGCTTTTTATATTATCTAAACTAATATCGCCTGCATAAGAAGTTTAATATATACATACTTTATGCTATAATTTCAAAATAAACAAGTAATATAAAGGTAAAAAAATGGAAAAGCTTGGAATAGTTGTAGGTTCTACAAAACCAAACAGAGTTAATTTCTTATCTAATAAACCACTCAGACTTGGTCAGTTTGTGATTTTAAAATACTTTGACGGCGATGAAGAAATAAGACTTCTTGGGATGATTAACAAAGTTGAAAGAGAAAATAAATATATTCCGGAAGATATTCCAAATTATGAAAAAATTGACAGATTGATAAAAGAAAGTTCAAGCGAGACAAAGGTTAAAGGAGAAATTCAAATTCTTGGAAAAATCGCAGAAAGAGATAGCGGAGTAACTCTCGAATTTCAAAGGACGCCTCCCCTTCCGGCGTCAGAAGTTTTAAAGCCGCCAAAAGAAATATTAGAGAGACTCTTTGGCTCAAAAGGAAAAAATTATATAAAAATTGGAAAACTTTTAAGTGAAGCAGAAGACGTAAATGTGTATATTGATATTAATCAAATCGTTTTAAGGCATCTTGCAATCCTTGCAATCACAGGAGCAGGAAAGTCTAACACAGTATCGGTACTGCTTGACAATATAGTTAATTTAAAAGGAACTGTTGTTGTGTTTGATTTTCATGGAGAATATACAAGAGCTGAATTTAGAAGAGATGGAAAAAATGTTGTAAATGTTATAAAACCCCTCGTTGACCCAACTACCCTTGATAGAAAAGATTTTGCAAAGCTAATAGGAATTAGAGAAAATGCAACTATTCAGTATAGATACTTTAAATATGCAGTTGATAAAGTAGAAAAAGACTTAGAAGATGAAAAAGGCGATGATTGGAAAAGGTTTGTAGAGACTGAACGTTTTTTTGAAAGATTGATTGGTGAGCTTGAAAGTTGGAAGGATGAAGAAAAATCATCTCCATTTAAAGGTAAAATCAGAGAAGAGTCTCTTTATGAAGTTATAAATAAAATTGAAGATACAATGGTAGACCTAAGCCATATAATAAAAATTGGTGCAAAAGACCTTATAGAAAATATAAGACCGGGCATGGTAAATGTTTTTGATTTTTCAGAAGTTGATGAAGAAGTAGCAGATGCCCTTGCATCTAACATTTTAAAACATTCTTTAATAGAAAGAAAAAAAGCAGTAAGAGGAAGTGATAGCAAAATTCCAAACCCAATTTTAATCGTTGTTGAAGAAGCCCATATTCTTGCAGGTGTTAAATCCGATACAGACTCTAAATATTGGATGACAAGAATAGCAAGAGAGGGTAGAAAGTTTGGACTTGGATTATGTGTTGTTACACAAAGACCAAAAGGCTTAGATAAAGAAATTTTATCTCAGATGAACAACATGATAATACTAAAACTTGTTGAACCAGAAGACCAAAAGCATGTTCAAAGTGCAAGTGAATCATTATCCTCTGAGCTTATGGAATACCTGCCATCTCTTAACCCAGGAGAAGCTATAATTCTTGGAAATATGACAAAAATTCCACTACTGATCAAGATTGACAAAGCTAAAGGAAAAATACAAGGTAATGATATACCGGTTGTTGATAGATGGCTTGGCTCAGAAGAAAAGGTGAGTAAGTTGGAAGATTTAAAGGACTTTTAAAATGTTTAGAGATAGAGAAGAGGCGGGAAGATTACTTATTGAGCTTTTAAAGAAATATAAGATTGATAAGGAAAAAACTGTTATTTTAGCCATTCCAAGAGGGGGCGTTCCGGTTGCTTATGAAGTTTCTAAAAAGCTTGGGATACCATTTTCGTTGGTCATTACTAAGAAATTAGCTCCTCTTAGAGACCCTGAAGCAGCATTTGGAGCAATTGCACCGGATGGAAGTCAAGTAATAGATGAAGTCTATATGAAATATATGGGAGTATCCTCTTCAGAGCTTGAAATTGTAAGAGAAAATGCATTAAAAGAGATAAAAAACAGAATTATAAAATATCTAAATGGAAAAGAGCCAAACTTAGAAGGTAAAGATGTTATTATAATTGATGATGGAATAGCTACAGGGTATACAGCAATAGCTGCAGCGATGTACGTAAAAAATAAAGGTGCTAATAATGTATACCTTGCTACTCCAGTATGTCCGACAGATAGCATTCCAAGAGTAAAGAAATATTTTGATGATGTATTTTTCTATGAAAAATCAGATTCTCCATTTTTTGCAGTAGGTGCAGTTTATGAAGATTTCCATCAAGTAAGCGACCAAGATATGTTTTTTATCATTGAAGAAGCCAAAAAGAATGGGTTATTTTATATTTAAAATGCTTTGGGGCAAGAAATTAGTGGTTTTTATGAAATTTAAAAATGAGTTCCTTCGGCCTTCGGCCTCAGGATGACAGTGAAATATTGATTGATAAATATCAGAGAAAAGATAACCTTTATTGTCATTCTGAAGCCGGCAAAGAATCTCATACTATTAATAAATTTTTCACCCGACGTTTAACAGGCATATGGATTATTTTATACTTAAAAATTTTTTAAAGGAGGTGTAAGATGAAAAAGTTATCATTTTTAGTAGCAGCCGGGTTATTGTTTGGTTGCACAACAACGCAAACAGTTCAAGTACCACAAGAAAAAGAGCCAAAAATAAAAGAAATTGGTGAAGCAACATCTATGAAACTGCTTAAAACATTAAGAGGTGAGCTTTTAAATGCAATGCAACAAGGCGGACCAGACCAAGCTACAGAAGTTTGTTCTAAAAAAGCTATGACTTTGACAAAGCAAATAGAAAATGAAACAGGTTATAGCATAAAAAGAACTACTTTCAAATACAGAAACCCGGCTAACAAACCGGATAAATATGAAGAAGAAGCATTAAACTACTTTGAAGAAGCAATCAAATCAGGTAAAATGCCGGCTTATTATGTTCAGGCTATAAAAGAAAATAATAAAATAGTTTACAGATACTACAAACCTCAAAAAGTAGAAGGTTTATGCTTAACATGTCATGGCGACCCGTCATTAATGGACCCAAACCTTGTTAAAAAGATTAAGACTTTATACCCTACAGATATGGCTGTGGGTTATAAAGAGGGGGACTTTAGAGGTGTTGTTAGAGTTTCTATTCCTGAGGATAAATTAAAATAAAATAAATAAATGGGGCTTTAAAGCCCCCCTTTCAAAAATTTATATCACTCTTCAATTACTTCCGTTACTAATGCACCGGATGGGCATTCTTCTGTAACTTCTAATACTCTTTGAGCTAATTCGCCTTCGATGATAGCACCATCACCACCAACCTCAGCTTTGACTTGTGCAATTCCATCTCCAGCGTCTTCATAAACTTCTGGAACTTCGTTATAGCAGAGTGCGCAAGCCGTGCAAAGGTCTTTGTCTACTTGAACTTTTACCTTCATAACATACCTCCTATAGAATTTTTTAATGAAGTAGCTTTAATAGTATAGCTTATTATATATAAATTTTCAAATAAAACAAGGTTATAATTCTGACCAAAATCACAGTAAATATGCATATTAAAAAAGCAGACAATTAAAAGTAAGTTTAATCACAGATACCAAAATCCAAAACCCCCACCTATGATATAATTTTATGAATTTTTGATAGATAAAATTCACCTTGGGGTGAGAAATTAGTAATTTTTATAGAATTTAAAAATGAGATCCTTCGGTTTTACGGCCTCAGGATGACAGGAAAAGGTTGAATGATAAATATCAGAGATAAGGATAGCCTAAGATGTCATTCTGAGCGAAGCGAAGAATCTCATGTTTTTTTGAATTTCTCGCCTGACGTATTTTATGAATTTTTGATAGATTAAATACTTAAATTTTAAGCCCCTATCAAGGAGTGATGTCATGACAAAAAGAATAATAGAGTTTACAGATGTTACACTTAGAGATGGTCAGCAAAGCTTACTTGCTACAAGAGTTAGAACTGATGACTTACTTCCAGCATTAGAAAAATTAGATGATGCTGGTTTTTGGTCGTTAGAAGTATGGGGTGGTGCAACTTTTGACGTTTGCTTAAGATATTTAAAAGAAGACCCTTGGGATAGGCTTAAAAAGTTTAAGCAAGCGGCAAAAAATACCAAGCTTGAGATGCTGCTGAGAGGTCAAAATTTAGTAGGTTATAGACACTATCCGGATGATGTAGTAGAAGCATTTGTTAAAAAGGCTGCTGAAAATGGAATAGATGTTTTTAGAATTTTTGATGCTTTAAACGATGTAAGAAATATGGAAGTAGCTATCTCTGTTGCAAAAGAATGCGGGAAAATTGTAAAAGGCGTTCTTTCATACACAATAAGCCCGGTTCATACAGTAGATTATTATATTAATGTTGCAAGACAGCTTAAAGATTTAGGTGTAGATATTATTAGCATAAAAGACCAAGCCGGAATACTATCTCCTAAGGTTGCCTTTGAATTGGTTTCAAGACTAAAAGAAGAGATAAAACTTCCTGTCCATATTCATTCGCAATCAACCGCAGCATTGGCAGAAATGACGCTTTTAAAATCAGTAGAAGCCGGAGCAGACATTATTGACACAGATGTTTCTACATGGTCTTGGCTTACAGCCCATCCTCCATGTGAGACGATGGTATACACATTAAAAGAGTTTGGCTATGAAGTTAAAGTAGATGTGGATATTGTTTTACAGGTAGCAGAGTACTTAAAAGAAGTAAGAAAAAAATACGCTAAATACGATACAACTGATAAATGGCCGGATACACAAGTATTAATACATCAAATCCCCGGTGGAATGATGTCAAACTTTATAAATCAGCTTAAAGAAAATAATGCACTTGATAAACTTGACGAAGTTAAGAAAGAGGTTGCATTAGTAAGAGAAGACCTTGGATATCCACCGCTTGTAACACCAACAAGTCAGATAGTAGGAACGCAAGCACTTTTAAACGTATTACAAGGAGAAAGATATAAAGTTGTTACGAAAGAAACAAAAGACTATGTGAAAGGTCTTTATGGAAGACCGCCGGCACCAATAAAACCGGATGTTATGAAGAAAATAATCGGAGATGAAACACCAATCCAAGTAAGACCTGCAGATTTATTAGAACCAGAGCTTGATAAGTGTACGCAAAAAGCTTACGAGAATGGTGCAAGAAATGAAGAAGATGTTCTTTCTTACTGCCTATTCCCACAAGTAGCCGTAGAGTTTTTCCAATGGAGAGAAAAATTTGAAAAAGGCGAAGCTCTTCCACCGGAAATAGAAGAAATCAAATTTGAAGAGGCTAAAAACTTAGCACCGATAGAGTTTAACATCACAGTACACGGCGAACAGTACCATGTAAGAATTGCAGGGGTTGGCAGTCCAGTAGAAAATAGGAGACCATACTTTATCAGAATAGATGGAAGGTTAGAAGAAGTAATCGTCCAACCGATAACGGTCATCGAGGTTGGTCCTACAGCAGAAACTTTACCGTTGCCGGAAGGTGGTAAAGCAGTTTTTGGAAGACCAAAAGCTGTAGGTGTTGGAGATGTGAGTTCTCCAATGCCCGGCAAGGTAGTATCTATAAAAGTCAACGTAGGAGACAGGGTTAAAAAAGGAGATGTATTGCTTACAGTAGAAGCTATGAAGATGGAAAATGAAATCCATTCACCAATAGATGGAACAGTAAGCGAAATATTCGTTAAAGTTGGAGATAATGTAAATCCTGACGAATGTTTAGTAAGAGTTTCTCCAGAATAATAAATGAAAAAAATTTTCCTGAGCGTTGGCGAAATTTCAGGAGACAATTACGCTTCTGAACTTACAAAACATTTAAAAGAATATGAGCTTATAGGAATAACAGGTCCAAAAATGAGGGCAGTCGGTGTAAAGCCGATTGCCAACCTTGAAGATATATCCGTTGTAGGTCTAACAGAGGCTCTTAGTAAATACAAAAAAATCAAAGAAGTATTCAAACAATCAGTCCAAGCTTTAAAATCAGGCGTTGACCTGTTAATCGTTGTAGATTTCCCAGGGTTTAACATAAAACTTTTAAAAGAAGCAAAAAAGCTTGGAATAAAGACCGTGTATTTTATCTCTCCTCAGGTTTGGGCTTGGGGAAGTGGCAGAGTTAAAGAAATAGTAGAAAATACGGATTTATTAATATCTATCCTACCTTTTGAAGAAGAAATTTATAAACCCTACGTATCGGATAAATTCAAATTTGCCTATGTAGGACACCCGCTTTTAGATATAATCAAAATCTATGAAAATGAAGATAGCTTTAAGCAGAAATTAAACATTCCAAAGAATAAGAGAATCATAGGACTTCTTGCAGGCAGTAGAGAAAGCGAAGTAAATGTAATCCTCCCAATGTTAATAGAAGCAGCAAGACTGCTAACAAAAACATTCGACGACCTGCATTTTGTAATTCCGGCTACTGTCAATATGGTAGATAGAGTATTAGAAAAAGTTGACTTTAGTCTTCCTATAACCGTGATCACATCCAACCTATCAGATAAAAACCTTCCTAAGTTTGAAAATCCTTCATATGAAGTAATGAAAAATGCAGTTTTTTCGATAATCACGTCAGGAACTGCAACCTTAGAAGCTGCTATTATTGGAAATCCATTTATCATTGTTTATAAGGTAAGTCCGATTACTTACTTTATTGGTAAAAAACTTGTAAAGATAAATTATTTAGGACTTCCTAACATAATAGCCGGCAATGAAATTGTACCGGAGCTTTTACAGGATAGATGCAACCCTCTTGATATTGCTAATAAGACCCTTGAATTTTTGACAGATAAAAATCTGTATGAAACCCAAAAGAGAAATTTAGAAATAGTTAGAAAATCTCTTGGAGAAAAAGGAGCTATAGAAAG
>NZ_ABZS01000058.1 GCF_000173615.1 Sulfurihydrogenibium yellowstonense SS-5
TTTAAAGAAAATTTAGAAAGCAGAGACCCTCGTTCTGTTCCAAGATGGTTGGAGCTCGATAAAGATAATCTTAGAGGTAAGGTTGTTGAAATTCCAGAGGAAATTGAATTAGAAATTCCGGTTAACGTTCAGTACATCATTGAGTACTACTCAATGTAATGATATTCCCCAAAACCGCCTGCCGGGTGTGGGGGTTAAAATAGGCGGTAAATAAATAACCCGGTACCGGATGTACACCGGTTTAATATGGAGTTAGAATGTCATTGTTAGATTTTGTAATGCCAACAAAAATTTACTGGGATGAGGCAACTAAAACAGACACATACGGAAAGCTTTATGTTGAACCATTAGAAAGAGGGTTTGGTATAACTATTGGTAATGCCTTGAGAAGAGTTTTGCTCTCTTCATTACCCGGAGGAGCAATTACAGCTGTTAAGATAATGGGTGTTCCTCATGAATTTACAACAATTAAAGGCGTAATAGAAGATGTAGCTGAAATAGTACTAAATTTAAAACAGATAAGATTAAAAATAGATGAGAATATAGAAAGAGATTTTGCTATATTGGAAGCAGAAAATGTAGGTAAAGTTTATGCAAAAGATATAAAATTTCCTGCAGGAATAGAGTTAGTTACACCAGATGTTCATATATGTACAATCTCTGAACCTACAAAATTACAAATGGAATTTAGAGTAGAAAGAGGTATTGGTTATAAAACAGTTGAAGAATTAGAACCTATTTCAGAAATAGGTTGGATAATTATAGATACAGCTTTCTCTCCAATTAAGAGGGTTGCCTTTAATGTGGAACCTACAAGAGTTGGAGATAAGACAGATTATGATAAATTAATTTTGGAAATTGAGACAGACGGGACAATTACACCGGATGAAGCATTAACAAAGGCATCAAACATTCTTATTGACCATTTTAATATTTTACAAAAACCAACCGTTAAAAAAGTTCAGGTAATTAAGAAAACTGTAGCCCCAAAACCTGAAGAAATAAAAATTGAAGAGGATAAACTTTCTTTATCTATAGATGAGCTGGAAATCTCTTCAAGAGCTATAAATAATCTTAGAAAGCTTGGAATAAATACAATTGGTGATTTAGTGAGATTGTCTGAAGAGGATTTAAAAGAAGCTAAAAGCATTGGAAGAAAATCTATAAAAGAGATCAAAGATGCTTTAGCAGAAATGGGATTAGAATTAGCCCCATCAAAATCAACATCTCAATAAAAAGGAGGCTTAAAAAATGCGTCATAGAGTAAAAACAAAAAGTTTTCATAGAAGAAAAGAACATAGAGAAGCTTTATTTATAAATCTTGCAAAAAGCTTAATACTTAATGGAAGAATAGAAACAACTCTTCCGAAAGCAAAAGCTTTAAGACCTTTTATTGAAGATCTTGTAACTTTGGCTAAAGAAGACACTGTCCATGCAAAAAGATTGTTAGCTCAAAGATTAAAAGACCAAAAGGTTGCAAAGAAATTGTATACTGAAATAGCACCATTATTTAAAGAGAGAAATGGCGGATATACAAGAATTTATAAATTGGAAAAAAGAAGAATTGGAGATGGTGGAGAAAAAGCTTTAATTGAATTTGTAGAATATCCAAGCTAAATGTTTGTCATTTCTCAATTTTTTGTGGCAATGTCTCAAGTTTTGGACATTGCCCTTGAAATATATAAGTGGATTGTCATAGCCTCAACCTTAATATCTTTTGTAAATCCGGACCCTTATAATCCAATCGTAAAATTTCTAAGAAATGCAACCGAATCGGCCTTCAGATTAATCAAAAGATATATTCCAACGGTTATCTATAACGTAGATTTTGCTCCTTTTATTGTGATACTGATTATCATTTTTCTACAAAGGTTTTTAGTCCCGATTATTTATAATTTTGGAATAAGTTTGAGATAACCAGACTTTTATCACTTAGTAATAACTCTCTCGCTTCTTAAACAACTTTTAAAATTACGTTGTTCTAAGTTTCAACCAAGTCTAAAATTAACCAGTCTCTTGACCGTCATTCTGCAACCGCCAAAGAATCTCCTTTTTCCTCACTTTTTGAAAGAGGAAATCCTTCGGACTATCGTCCTCAGGTTGATAGCCTAACACTTCGTCATTCTTCAGCAGGCGAAGAATCTTCAACATTTCTCACCAATTCTTTTTTCAGTTTAAAAAAATTAAAGTTGCAAAAATTTTGAAACACTCTCTTAAAAGAGTTGCTTAATAGCCTGGGACATTAATCGCTAATTATTTAATAACTTTCTCACTTCTTAAACAACTCTTAAACTTAACTTTTCCAATCTTTCTCTTTTTTGAAACTCTTCTTCTATAGCTTTTAAAACTTCCATTTTATGTTTTGGGGAACACCAATATGGAGCTACAAGTTCATCTTCTGCAGCTTCTCCTGTTATCCTATGGACTATTATATCTTTTGGCAAGTAAGATAAGAAGTCAACGGCTAATTTTGCATATTCTTTCATATCAAGCTCTTTTATTTCTCCTATGTGATACTGCTTTTCCATCGCAGTATGTTTTACTATGTGAAGAGGATGGATTTTTACACCATCTATTGGCAGCGCCGTAATAAGCTTTGCTGTTTCCATCATATCGTCATAGTCTTCCTCCGGCAACCCAAGAATAACATGTACGCAGATTTTTATTGAAGACCTTTTTTTAGTTCTTAGGACTGCATCAACGAATTCAGAAACTCCATGAGCTCTGTTTATTTTTTTTAGTGTTTTATAATGGGCTGTTTGCAGACCATACTCTATCCATATTTCTGGTTTTTCAATGGTATAGGAAGCTATCAAATCAAGAACTTCCTCCGGTACACAGTCTGGTCTTGTTCCGATAGACATTCCGATTATTTCCGGATAACTCATTGCTTGGTCGTAAACCTCTCTAAGCTTTTCAACCGGTGCATAAGTATTTGTAAATGCCTGAAAGTATGCAAGAAAACCTTTTGTGTTTTTAAATTTATTCTTATAAAATTCCATACTTTTTTCTATCTGGTCTTTTACGGTTTGCTTTGTCATAGCATACGGACTAAAAGATTCATTATTGCAAAATGTACATCCACCCGATGCTTTTGACCCATCTCTGTTAGGACACGTAAAACCTGCATCTATTGCTATTTTCTGAATTCTTCCACCGTATTTTTCTTTAAGATAATCATTAAACTTTCTATAATACATTTTTACCATCCTTGTAGAGAGTTTTTTAATTTAATATAGTCTGCTACTTTGTTTAAACAATGTTTCAATTCATTCTATTTAAAAAAACATAAATCAAATTTAAAAATACGCTAGGTGAGAAATTCAATAAAAGTAGGAGATTCTTCGCACGTCTTCAGAATGATAAATAAGGTTGCCCTTTTTCTAATGTTTATCAATCAATCTTTTTCCGTGTCATCCTGAGGCCGCAAGGCCGAAGGATCTCATTTTTTATATACTATAAAAACCACTATTTTATCACCCTTAATTGAAATGATAATCTACTGCCGTGTTTTAAATAATGTTTATTTTAACATATAATCAATGATTTGAGTTATAATAATACTTTAAAAAATTCGCAGGAGGATTTTATTATTATGTACAAAGTCTTAGTCACTGATGATATATCTCCAAAAGGATTGGAAATATTAAGCAACGATGAAGAAATAGACCTTGATTATCAACCAGAGATTAAATTTGATGAATTACTTGAAATAATTAAAGATTATGATGCAATTATCACAAGAAGTAGAACGCCGGTTACAAAAGAACTTTTAGAAAGAGCAGAAAAGTTAAAGGTAATAGGTAGGGCAGGGGTAGGTGTTGATAACGTAGATTTAGAAGAAGCTTCTAGAAGAGGTATTTTAGTTGTAAATACTCCGGGGGCTAATACGATCGGTGCTGCTGAAATCACAATGGCACATATGTACGCAGTCTTAAGAAAACTACATTTAGCTCATGACTCTGTAAAGGCTGGCGAGTGGAAAAGGTCAAAGTTTATGGGTGAAGAGTTAGATGGAAAGGTGGTTGGAATAATTGGTCTTGGTAATGTTGGTTCCCAAGTTGCTATCAGATGTAAAGCAGCAGGAGCAAAGGTTATAGCTTATGACCCATACATTCCAAAAGAAAAAGGTGATAGGCTTGGCGTTGAGATAATAGATGATTTACATGAGCTTATAAAGATGTCTGATATTATCACTCTTCATTGTCCATTAACAGAAGAAACAAGAAATATGATAGGAAAAAAAGAGTTTGACCTTATGAAGAAAGGTGTTTATTTCATAAATTGTGCAAGAGGTGGAATCGTTGATGAAGATGCTTTATATGATGCAATTCAAGAAGGCAAAATAGCCGGGCTTGGACTTGATGTATTCTCAAAAGAGCCACCGGATGATGGAATCAGAAGATTATTTGAATTTCCAAATATTAGCCTATCTCCACACATTGGAGCAAATACTTACGAATCACAAGATAACGTTGCAATTAAAATAGCTCAGTATGTTATAGCTGCTTTAAAAGGTCAGTTTGTTGAGGTGGCAGTAAACGCACCATTTACAATAACAGAAGGATTTGAAAACATAAAGGCATATCTTGAACTTGCAGAAAAGCTTGGAAGCTTTCTAACCCAGTATGCAGGAGGACATTTTACAGAGATAAACATAGAAGTTAGAGGAAGCATAAAACAGCATATAGAGCCAATAACAGCATTTTTCTTGAAAGGCTTTTTATCGCCAATTTTAGATACACCTGTTAATATAATTAATGCACCTTTCATAGCAAAAGAAAGAGGGGTTAATATCGTCAAATCTACAAGAGAGGCAGGACTTAACTTTAAAGAGTTTATAAAAATCACTGCAAGGTCTAAAGATAAAGAAGTGTCTGTAGGTGGAACTGCTCTTTATGATAAATTCCCAAGAATCATGATGGTTGATAACTACTGGATAGATATTGAACCACAAGGTGTAATCTTAATGTTTGAAAACAAAGACGTCCCGGGTGTAATCGGAAAACTTGGGACATTGCTTGCAAAACATAATGTAAACATAGCAGGATTTAGGCTTGGAAGATTAGAAAAAGGTAAAATTGCTCTTGGAGCTCTTCAGCTTGACGATAGATTAAATGAAGAAATTTTAGAGGAAATTCATCAAATACCAGAAATCATAAAAGCAAAACAAGTTATATTATAAGGAGGCGATAAATTGTCTGATAAGAAAATTAGAGTAGCTATTGCCGGAGTTGGAAACTGCGCAAGTGCTTTGATTCAAGGAATTTATTATTACAAAGATAAGCAAAATTTAGAAGCAAGCGGAATAATGCACGAAGAAATAGGCGGATATAAACCTTGGGACATAGAAATAGTGGCAGCATGGGATATAGATGCCAGAAAAGTAGGCTTTGATGTAAGTCAGGCAATTTTTGCACAGCCAAACTGTACTACCGTTTTTAAAAGAGATGTTCCGCACATGGGCGTTAAAGTCAGAATGGGTAAAGTCCTTGACGGTTACCCAGAACATATGAAAAACTACCCTCCAGAAAATGCTTTTGTATTAGCAGATACAAAAGAAGATAGTTTAGAAACAGTTATAAAAGTATTGATAGAATCAAAGGCAGATGTTTTAGTTAACTATGTGCCGGTTGGGGCTGAAAAGGCAGCAAGATTCTATGCTCAAGCTTGCTTAGAAGCAGGTGTTTCATTCATAAACTGTATGCCAACGTTCATAGTATCTGACGATGAATGGGCTAAAAAATTTGAAGAAGCAGGCATACCGGTAATCGGAGATGACATTAAATCGCAAGTTGGAGCAACAATTACGCATAGAGTTCTTACTCAGCTTCTATTAGAAAGAGGCGTTAAAATAGATAGAACATATCAATTGAACGTTGGTGGTAATACTGACTTTTTAAATATGCTTGAAAGAAGCAGATTAGAAACTAAGAAAAAATCTAAAACAGAAGCTGTTACATCTTTGATACCTTACGGCATAGACCCAAGAAACGTTCATATTGGACCAAGTGATTATGTGCCATGGCTAAAAGATAAAAAACTTGCTTTTATCAGAATAGAAGGAAGATTGTTTGGCGATGTTCCTATGAACATTGAACTTAGATTGGAAGTTGAAGACTCACCTAACAGTGCAGGGGTTGCAATAGATGCTATAAGATGTGCTAAACTTGCTCAAGACAGAGGAATAGGTGGTCCGTTATATTCTATTTCTGCATACACAATGAAACACCCACCAATCCAGTATAAAGACTATCAAGCAAGACAGATGGTTGAAGAATTTATAGCAGGAATTAGAGAAAGGTGAGAATAAAGGTAAAAGTTAAGCCGGGTGCAAGTGAAAACGAAGTTAAAAAGATAGATGAGTATCTTTATGAAGTAAGAACAACTACAATACCGGAAAAAGGAAAGGCAAACGAAAAAGTCATTGAGCTTTTATCTGATTTTTTTGATGTTCCAAAAAGTAAAATAAAGATAATTAAAGGTCAAGCAAGTAGAGAAAAAGAGGTGGAGGTAGTAGAGTAGCTACCTCCTTTTGATAGTTTTAATTCTTTATATTTTCAGAATTCTTTTTAATTATTTCGTCAATTTTTTCTAATTTAACATCAATTGGATTAGGCACTAATTTTTTTGTCGCTCCAGTAGCAGCATCAATCCCTGCACCTATTATACCACCCAAGATTACATTTCCCGCCATTCCTGCAGCACCACTTTCAGCGATAACACTTTTGACAGGTACCTCTAAAGGTTTATACCCTTCTTTTTCAATTCTTACTGTAAATTCATCTTTCCTTTTTTTAATTAAAGCGCAAGGAGTCTGACACGTCTCCCCTGTTTGTAAAATTTTAGCTGTAGCTCCAGGCGGATCTGTTTTAATTTCTAATGCCTCTTCAGTTCCTCTTGTTAATGTAGCACATGAGTTTAGCACGATAGATAAACCTGCTGTTCCCAAAAATACTATAATTTTTTTCATAAAAAACCCTCCTGCAAATTTTTTCTAATATTAGAAACTAAAAATTTTCCATTTTCTGAAATATTTGTATAAGTCAAAAAGAGGCATTATTTAAAAAGCTTAGGATAGGATTACTCGCTTACTCAAAATTACTTTTTATTTGGAATTTTTATTTTTGCCATCCTGAAATAATAAAAAATATGTTAAAATGCTTTAGAGTGAGAAAACAGGGATTTTTATAAAATTTAGATAAGGAGATCCTTTAGATTAAAGTCCTCAGGATGACGGTCAAAGGTTAAATGATAAGCATCAAAGAAATGGTAGCCTTGTCTGTCATTCTGAGCGAAGCGAAGAATCTCTTGCTTTTGTTGAATTTCTAACCCGACGTATATGTATGGCAAACTATAAAAACTTGCATAAATTAAACACAAAATTTTAGATTGGAGGTAAAAAGGATTTTAAAATTAGAAGTTCAAATCCCGGCGGAAGCATTTTTTAACGTTGTAGGAACAAAGGATGAAAATCTCAAATTCTTTGAAGAAATCTTCGGACTAAAAATCTTTGCAAGAGGAACGTCAATCATAGCATCAGGAAAAGAAGAAAATTTAGACAGATTTGAAGAATTTATGGAAAAGGTGTCTTCTTATTTTGAAGTTGGACACGTTTTAATGCCTTCTGATATTAGAAATCTTGCTATTGGCTTTAAACTTGAAAAAGAAAGCCCAAAAACACAAAAAGAAGAAGATTTTGCTGACACTATCCTATTTTCTCATAAAAGAAAGCCAATAATGGCAAAAACTCCAACTCAAAAGCTTTATGTAGAAACTATAAAACAAAACGATATAACATTTGGAATTGGTCCGGCCGGAACAGGTAAAACATACCTTGCAATGGCTGTAGCGGTCTCTTATTTGAAACAAAATAAAGTAAATAGAATAATTCTCACAAGACCGGCAGTAGAGGCAGGAGAAAAGCTTGGATTTTTGCCCGGCTCCTTAGAAGAAAAAGTAGACCCGTATCTAAGACCATTGTACGATGCACTTTATGATATGGTAGACCCGGAAAAAGTGGCTGACATGATAGAAAAAAAGGTTATAGAAGTTGCACCCCTTGCCTTCATGAGAGGAAGAACTTTAAACGATGCTTTTATAATTCTTGATGAAGCACAAAATACAACAAAAGAACAGATGAAAATGCTTCTGACAAGAATTGGTTTTGGTTCAAAAGCTGTTATCACCGGAGACATTACTCAAATAGATTTACCAAAAACAGCCCAATCCGGTTTAGTAGAAGCTATAAATGTTTTACAAGATGTCAAAGGAATAGGGTTTGTTAAATTTTCTGAAAAAGACGTTGTCAGACATCCAATAGTACAAAGAATAATAGAGGCTTACAATAGATATGAAGAACAAAACTCAAAAGAATAGAATTTTAATCAACAAAGAAGTTTATAGTAAAGAAATAACAAAGAAATTTTTAAAAGATATCACTGAAAAAATTTTATCAGAGCTTAATCTTAATAATGTTGAAATAAGCATCACATTGACAGATAATGAAAGAATTAGAAAAATAAATAAAGAGTGGAGAGGAAAAGACAAGCCTACAGATGTTCTATCCTTTCCACAAGATGAAACGATTGGATATAAATATAGACTTTTGGGAGATGTTATCATCTCCCTTCCTTACGCAAAAGCTCAAGCAGAAGAAATCGGGTTTACTCTCAAAGAGGAGTTTTGAGATTATGATTCATGGATTTTACATTTACTTGGCTATGACATGAACAACGAGAGATGC
>NZ_ABZS01000057.1 GCF_000173615.1 Sulfurihydrogenibium yellowstonense SS-5
TAGGTGCTGGCGTTGTTACTAAAATACTTGAATAATTGTGAGGAATAGAAGATGAGAGAGATTATAACTTTAGCCTGTACAGAATGCAAAAGAAAAAATTACACAACTACAAAAAATAAAAGAAAACATCCAGATAGATTAGAGTTAAGAAAATATTGTAAGTTTTGTAAAAAACATACAGTTCATAGAGAAATTAAGTAATTAATCATAGATTGCGGGGCAGTAGCTCAATTGGCAGAGCAGCGGACTCCAAATCCGCAGGTTGAGGGTTCGATTCCTTCCTGCCCCGCCTTTGGAGAATATTGATGGTAAAATACCTAAGCTTTTTAAAGGAAGTTTTTGAAGAGCTTAAAAAAGTAACATGGCCTTCTAAAAACCTTGTCAAAACAGCAACCATAGCAGTTATAGTTTTAACTTTGATAATGGCATTATACTTATGGAGTTTAGATATTTTATTTACAAAAATAATTGCCTTCATAATGGAGAGGTAAAGATTTAAATGGCGGAAAATGAAAATTTAAACATGGTTAACGAAGAGGTTAATGAAAGCAATTTAGGAAAAGATACTGATGAAAAAAAATGGTACGCTTTATATACACAATCTAATTTAGAAATTAGGGCTAAGGAAAACTTTATTAAGAACTTAAAGCTTAATAATTTAGAACATTTAGTGGATGAAGTTATAGTTCCTGCTGAAGAAAAGGTCGTCCTTAAATCTCAAGGAAAGGAAAGGTACAGACTTTCTTTAAAAGGTCCAAATAGGGTTATAGAAGTTCAGGGGAAAAAGGGGATTACAAAGTTTTCTATAGAAGATGGTACTGTCCGAGTTTTAGAAAGCGTTGAAGGTGACGAGGGGTGTGTTTCTCATAGTCCGATTTCTAAACCGGGACAAAAAATAACATGCAAAGAAAACAGAACTGAAGCGAGAATTGTTTTAGAAAATAAAATATTTCCAGGATATATTCTGATAAAGGCGAAGCTCACTGACGATTTGATTGATTTAGTTAAAAAGACTCCATTTTTAATAGGATTTGTTAGTGCAGGTGGTAAGCCTGTTCCTTTAAATGAAAATGATGTAATGAAAGTCTTAGGACAGATTCAAAAAGGTGCACCAAAAGCTAAGAAGCTTCTATATACAAAAGGAGACATTATTAGAGTTATTGAAGGTCCATTTATGAATTTTACAGGAACAGTGGAAGAAGTATTCCCGGACAAAGAAAAACTTATCGCATTAATTACTATTTTTGGAAGAGCAACACCGGTTGAACTTGAATTCTCCCAGGTGGAGAAAATTTAGCCTGTCGGTTCAGCTTTGGTGTTTTATTAAGACAGGCGTCAAAGAATTCAAGGAGGTGTATTTAAATGGCTAAGAAAGTAACGGCTCAAGTTGAGCTGATGATTCCAGCTCAACAAGCAGCTCCATCACCACCGGTTGGACCAGCTCTTGGTCAGCATGGTGTTAACATTATGGAGTTTGTTAAAAGTTTTAATGCAGCGACTGCAAACATGAAACCTGGTACAATCGTACCGGTAGTAATTACTATCTATTCGGATAGGTCTTTTACGTTTATTCTCAAGACTCCACCAGCATCTTATCTTCTTAAAGAAGCTGCAGGCATCAAGACAGGCTCCGGAGATCCAAAGAGAAATAAGGTTGGAAAAATCACAGTTAATCAGTTAAGGGAAATTGCTGAAATGAAATTAAAAGACCTTAACACTGAAGACATTGAGATGGCTATGAGAACTATAGCTGGTACTGCTCGTAGTATGGGAATTGAAATTGAAGGATATAAGGGGTAAGTGCTATGGCTAAAAGAGGAAAAAAATATTTAGAAGCATTAAAGCTTATTGACAAAGAAAAGACTTACAGCCTTGATGAAGCTATCCAAAAATTAAAAGAAGTTGAAAAAGTCCTACAGAGAAAGTTTGATGAAACAGTAGAGCTTATCTTTAGATTAGGTGTTGACCCCAAGTATGCTGACCAAATGGTTAGAGGTTCAGCGGTACTTCCGCATGGGTTAGGAAGAGAGTTAAAAGTTCTTGTTATCGCTTCCGGTGAGAAGTTAAAAGAGGCTGAAGAAGCAGGTGCTGATTATGTAGGCGGCGAGGAGATTATCAATAAGATTGCAAACGAAAACTGGATAGATTTTGACGTTGTGATAGCAACTCCGGATATGATGCCAAAATTGGCTAAGCTCGGTAAAATCTTAGGACCAAGAGGCTTAATGCCAAACCCTAAGGTTGGAACTGTTACGACTGACATCAAAAGAGCAGTTACAGAGGCTAAAAAAGGTAGAGTAGAGTTTAAAGTTGATAAAACAGGAAATTTACACGTCCCGGTGGGTAAAATTTCATTTGAAGATTATAAGCTTAAGGAAAATATTTTAGCTGTAGTGGATTCGGTGTTGAAAGCTAAGCCACCAGGTGCAAAAGGTCAGTATATAAGAAATGTTGTTTTAAAAACAACGATGAGCCCTTCAGTTAAATTAAATCCAGCCGAAATACAAAAAGCCTTAGAAACTAAAGCAGCATAAGGAGTAGAGCCATGGCATTAACTACAGAGAGAAAATCGATCCAAAAGAAAAGTCAGTTAGTCGCTGACCTTAAGCAAAAGATAGAAGCAGCGCCGGTTGTTATACTTTTAGATTTTAAAGGTATAGATGCTAACTCAATAGCAGATTTTAGAAAAAAGCTGAAAAGAGAGAATGCAGAATTAAAAGTTGTCAAAAATACACTTTTATACAGAGCTTGCAATGGAACACAACTTTATGATAAAATAGATATTTTCAAAGAGCAAACTGCAGTTATTTTTGGATATGGCGACATTGTTGCACCTGCTAAATTATTGAAAGAATTTTTAAAAGGAAAAGAAGATGCAAAAGTAAAAGGTGGTTTAGTAGAAGGTGTATTTGCTGATGCACAGAAGATCGATTACCTTGCATCTCTACCAAGCAAGGAAGTGCTTGTTGCTCAACTATTGGCTGTACTACAAGCACCTATTACAAACCTTGTACGTGTACTTAACGCTATACCACAAAAAACTGTTTTAGTTTTAGATGCTATAAGAAAAGAAAAAGAAAAACAATCTTAAATAAAATTTCATAGGAGGTTTTAAAAATATGGCAACAATTACAAGAGAAGAGATTAAAGAAGCTATTAAGTCAATGACAGTGTTAGAGTTAGCACAGCTTGTAAAAGACTTGGAAGAAGAGTTTGGCGTTTCTGCAGCTGCTATGGTTGCTGCTGCTCCGGCTGCTGCAGGTGCTGCAGGTGCTGCCGCTCCTGCTGAAGAAAAAACTGAGTTTGATGTTATTTTAACAAACGCAGGAGCAAACAAAATCAACGTTATTAAAGTTGTTAGAGAAATCACAGGTCTTGGATTAAAAGAAGCAAAAGACCTTGTAGATGGCGCTCCAAAACCAGTTAAAGAAGGAGTTTCTAAAGAAGAAGCAGAACAAATCAAGAAAAAATTAGAGGAAGCTGGAGCTACTGTAGAAATAAAATAATAAATTTTGATAAACGTTATCTCAATAAAGAATTTTCAACAAGTCTAAGAAAAGGTAGATTGTCTTCATGGCAGTCTACCTTTATTTATTTTAAAATCAAATAAGGTGGTGTAAGGATGAGAGAAATAAAAAATTTAAAACGAAATCCTTTTCGTAAAATACTTTCAAAAAGAAGAGAAATAATAACACCTCCTGACCTTTTATCCGTCCCAAAAGAATCTTTCGAAAACTTCGTTCAATTTCATACAAATCCTTTAAAAAGAGACCCAAATAAAGGCCTTGAAAGCCTGTTTAGAACATCTTTTCCTTTTGTAGACCCAAATGGTCAATTAGAAGTTAGATATATTGGATACGAGATTGGCGATTGGGAATGTGGAAAATGTGGAAAAGCATTACCTGATGAAGTTCTCGGTGGACCGGAAGTTGATTGTCCAAACTGCGGCGGTCCATTAATATATAAAGAAAAACTGACTGTTGAGGAATGTAAATTTAAGGGATTAACATATGGAGCTCCTTTAAGAGTATTGTTAGAGCTTGTAATAAATCATACAGACCCTAAAACCGGAGAAATAATTCCTAAGACTATAAAAAAACAAAAAATATACTTTGGTGAGATTCCTCTGCTAACAGACTATGCTTATTTTATGATAAATGGCAGTGAGAGAATTATTGTATCTCAGTTAATCAGGTCTTCAGGTATATTCTTCTCAGGAAAAGAAGACAAAACGAAAGACATTATTACAAGAGTTATTTATGAAGGTAGCGTTATTCCTGAGAAAGGTTCAAGAGTAGAAGTTCAGTATGCAACAAATTCGGAAATTTTCTATGCAAAGATAGATAGAAGAAAAATCCTTGGAACAACGCTCCTTAGAGCATTCGGATTAGATACTGCTTATAAAATTCTTAAAAACTTTTATGGAAAAGTAGATAGATATATCGTTGAGGATGGTAAATTAGTTCATGAAAACACAAAGATTCCTGTTAATTTAGAAGAGTTAGTGAATAGGGATATTTTTGTAACATATGTATATGAAGAAATGTCTGAAAAAGGTCAACCAGTACCTATTAAGCAAGAAAAGTATGTTTCTGTAGAAAGTTTAGAAAAACTTTTAAACGATGATAGAATCAAAATAGAAGAAGTTGTCACTGTAGAACCTCAAGTCATAAACAAATCATCATATCAAAGAGTTATTGTTGAAACATTAAAGAAAGATGAACCAAAAATCAATGCTCTGTTTACCTTTAGAGATGCTGCTCTTGTAGAAATTTATAGAAAAATGAGACCTACGGATACTGCGGTTTTAGACCCAAAAGCCTTTATGAAGAGAGCTAAAGAGCTATTTAATAACACGTTTACAGATATTCAAAGATACGACCTTTCAAGAGTTGGTAGAGTTAAGTTAAATGCAAAGGTACATAACATTCCAAAAACTATCAAGCCTTTAGACCTTGAAGATTTCTTTGAAAAATTCCCGCCTTTAGCTCTTGACGAAGATATAGAAACTAAAGATGGAATTATTCCAAAAGGAACAAAGATAGACCCTGTAGTATTAGAAAAATTAAAAGAAACTTCATTTAAAGAGATAAAAGTAAAAGAATACTTAGACGAAGAAGCAAGAACGTTACAGCTTGCTGATATCATTGCAATAGTTAAGTATTTATTAGAATTAAGATTTGGAAAGAAAAACTTAGATGATATAGCACACTTAGGAAACAGAAGAGTTAGACCTGTTGGAGAGCTTTTAGAGGCTCAGGCAAGAGCTGGAATTGCAAGAATGCAAAAAGCATTTAGAGATAGAGTTGCTACAGTTGACGTAGAAGACCCTAACTTAAAACCAAGCGAGCTTATTAACCCAAGATACTTAACTAACTCTATTCTTGAATTCTTAAAAAGCGGCCAGCTTTCACAGTTTATGGACCAAACAAACCCGTTATCTGAGCTAACACATAAAAGAAGGTTGTCAGCTTTAGGTCCAGGCGGTCTTACAAGAGAGAGTGCTAAGTTTGAAATAAGAGACGTTCACCCATCTCACTATGGAAGAATATGTCCGATCGAAACACCAGAGGGCCAAAACATTGGTTTAGTTTCTTCAATGACTGTTTATTCGAGAATAAATGAATTTGGATTTTTAATCTCTCCATATAGAAAGGTTATTAACGGCGTTGTTACTAACGAAATTGAATATCTAACAGCATACGAAGAAGAAAAGTATGTTATTGCTCAAGCTAACGCTGAAATAGATGAAAAAGGAAGGTTCTTAACAGATAGAGTTCTTGCAAGGGCATATGGTGATATAAGATTAGTAGAACCAAATGAAGTTCACTATATGGACGTATCTCCTAAGCAAGTTGTTTCTCCGTCTGCATCCTTAATTCCTTTCCTTGAACATGATGATGCCAACAGGGCTCTTATGGGTTCTAACATGCAACGTCAGGCTGTACCTCTTATTAGAACAGAGTATCCTCTCGTTGGTACAGGAATGGAAGTTGTCATTGCTAAGGACTCCGGTTCTGTGATCGTTGCAAAAAGAGGCGGTGAAGTAATTAAAGTTGATGGAAATACTATCGTCATAAAAGTAAATGAAGACGAGATTAACCCTCATGACCCGTTGGATATTGGTATGGATATTTACAAGTTAAACAAATTTAAAGGCTCTAACCAAGCTACATGCATGAATCAAAGACCGCTTGTTAGAAAAGGTGATATTGTAGAAAAAGGTGCAACAATAGCAGATGGGACTTCAACATACAAAGGCGAGCTTGCACTCGGAAAAAATGTTCTTGTTGCATTCATGCCATGGAGAGGCTATAACTTTGAAGATGCTATCGTAATTTCAGAAAGACTTGTTAAAGACGATGTATTTACATCTATTCATATAGAAGAGTTTGAAATAGAAGCAAGAGAAACAAAATTAGGTCCGGAAGAGATAACAAGAAATATACCCGGTATTAACGAAAGACAGCTTGCAAACCTTGATGAACACGGTGTTGTAAGAGTTGGTGCGTACGTTAAACCAGGAGATATTTTGGTTGGTAAAGTTACTCCTAAGGGAGAAACAGCGCTAACACCAGAAGAAAAACTTTTATTTGCGATCTTTGGAGAAAAAGCGAGCGAAGTAAAAGATTCTTCATTAAGAGTTCCTGTGGGCGTTGAAGGCGTGGTAGTTGATGTCCAAATTTTTGCTAAGAAGAAAAAGGATAAAAAAGAAAAAAGAGAGAAGTATTTAGATACTTTAATTAAGCAAGAGGTTGATAAACTTAATTTAGAGTTGGAAGAGAAGAAAAAGTTCATTTTAGATAAAAGAGACGCTCAGCTTAGAGAAATTCTTATCGGTGTGAAGGTTGCTAAGGATGTTAAAGTAGCCGGCGAAGTTATTATTCCTGAAGGAGAATATATATCCGAAAACAATGTTTCTCAGGCTATAAAAATAATAGCTATCAATCCATCTAACTTTATCAAAGACAAAAAATTACTTAAAAAAGTAGAATCTATCATCGAAAAAGCAAAATCTCAAATTGAGCTTTGGGAAAAGATTTACGATAAAAGAAAAGAAGCTGTTCAGGAAGGAGCAGACTTAAAACCTGGAGTTAACGAGCTTGTTAAAGTTTACATAGCTCAAAAGAGAAAGATCCAGGTCGGTGATAAAATGGCAGGTAGACACGGTAATAAAGGTGTAATCTCTGTCGTTCTTCCTGTTGAAGACATGCCGTTTATGGAAGATGGAACTCCCGTGGACATAGTTTTAAACCCTCTTGGTGTTCCTTCTCGTATGAACGTAGGACAAATACTTGAAACCCATCTTGGATTAGCCGCTAAAAAACTCGGTGAAAAACTTGGAAAAGAGCTTGAAAAAATCTTTGATAGAGAAAAGATTATCGATAAGATCGTTGAGTATTACAGCATTGTAAATGACACAGATAACAAAATCCTTACTGCGCAAAGAAAGAAAGATTCTCAAGAGTTAAGAGAGGTTTTATCTAAACTTGACGATGAGTCTTTAAGAGAATTAGTTAGAGATTTAACCAAGATTGGTATCCCTGTAGAAACTGCAATCTTTGAAAGTGCGTCAGAAGAAGATATTAAGAAGCTTCTTAATCATGCAGGAATAAAAGATAATGGTAAAGTTAAGCTTATTGATGGTAGGACAGGAGAGCCTTTTGACTTGGAAGTTACTGTAGGATACATGTATATGCTTAAACTTATACATATGGTTGATGATAAAATACACGCACGTTCAACCGGACCTTACTCTCTTATCACACAGCAGCCTCTTGGTGGTAGAGCTCAGTTTGGTGGACAAAGATTCGGTGAGATGGAAGTATGGGCGCTTGAAGCACACGGAGCAGCGTATACATTAAGAGAGATGTTAACAGTCAAATCTGACGATATTGAAGGAAGAAAGAGAGTGTACGAAGCTATCATTAAAGGAAAACACTACTACGATATCGGCGTTCCAGAATCTTTTAAAGTTCTTGTTAGAGAGTTAAAAGCTCTTGGCTTAAACGTTGAATGTATAGTTGATGGACAGCCCCAAGCCTGCGATACTTCAGAGCCAGAAAAGAAAAAGCCTGAGTTAAATTAGATAGATTTTAACCTCCCTTTTTGGGAGGCTTTCTAAACAATAAGGAGGTAGCTTAACGTGGAAGCAAAAGAAAGAAAAGAAACAGTGAGATTTGATGCCATCAGAATATCTCTTGCTTCACCTGAAATGATTAGGTCTTGGTCTCACGGAGAAGTAAAAAAGCCAGAAACTCTTAACTATAGAACATTAAAACCAGAAAAAGATGGACTTTTTGATGCAAGAATATTTGGACCTATAAAAGACTATGAATGTTTATGTGGAAAATATAAAAAAAGGAAGTATGAAGGTACAATTTGTGATAGATGTGGTGTTGAAGTTACACGTTCCGATGTTAGAAGAGAAAGATTTGGACATATAGAGCTTGCATCTCCGGTTGTTCATATATGGTATTTAAAATCTACACCAAGTAAAATAGGTAGTTTGTTAGATTTAACATCAAGAGATATCGAAAGAGTTGTTTATTTTGAATCTTATTTAGTTGTAGAGCATCCAACAGAGGAAGAAGAGGAAGCATTTGAAAAAGACCCTAAATCTTTACCTTTAATGGAAGGTGGTCTTACAAAATACGTAAAATTACACGTTGTTTCTGAAGATGAATTTAGAGAAAGAGAGTATGAGTATTCAAACGCAGAAAAATACGAATACGGAATGGGAGCTGAAAAAGTTAAAGATGTTCTTGCAAGAATAGACTTAGAGATTCTTGCAAAAAGACTTAAAAAAGAACTTCATGGATATGCAGGAACGTTTGACGACTTAAATCTAAACTACAAATTGAACTATATAAGACTTTACAATAAAGCTATC
>NZ_ABZS01000056.1 GCF_000173615.1 Sulfurihydrogenibium yellowstonense SS-5
TAAAAAATACATCAATACTTAGAAGGTTACATCTGAACCGTGTGGGTTAGAAAGCATTATCAATTAGAATTTTTGGATTTTCTATATTGTGTTACATCTGAACCGTGTGGGTTAGAAAGTCGCCAAGTATGTTTATGTTAATTCAGGCATTGCGTGTTACATCTGAACCGTGTGGGTTAGAAAGTGACATCCTCCTCTCATCTTCTTAAATTCCTACATTTGTTACATCTGAACCGTGTGGGTTAGAAAGAAAAAGACTATCAGATATATCAGAAAAATCTACAATAGTTACATCTGAACCGTGTGGGTTAGAAAGCTCGATCATGATTTTATTTACCATGTTTCATCTCCTTGTTACATCTGAACCGTGTGGGTTAGAAAGTCATTTTTTCTGTGTCAGAATAAATATATTCTATCTCGTTACATCTGAACCGTGTGGGTTAGAAAGCAGGCTTGACAGAAGATGAAAAACAAGCATGGATTAGTTACATCTGAACCGTGTGGGTTAGAAAGAGTAATACAGGAGATTATACTCTTGCCCCTGAAAATGTTACATCTGAACCGTGTGGGTTAGAAAGTACAACTCAGACTTTTTTGACTTATTAAAAACAGACTGTTACATCTGAACCGTGTGGGTTAGAAAGGTGAGTTTCAGGCACAGGGTTAAGATTAAGCAAGCCTGTTACATCTGAACCGTGTGGGTTAGAAAGGTAATAAAGCGGAGCCGAAGCTTGTGTAGAAGTTAAGTTACATCTGAACCGTGTGGGTTAGAAAGGTCGCATATGCTAAAAGATTCTGTTTAGCTGTCTCAGTTACATCTGAACCGTGTGGGTTAGAAAGTCTTCAATATCAACTTCAACAAGCAACTTGTAAGCTGTTACATCTGAACCGTGTGGGTTAGAAAGTTTGCTTTAAAGCTAATTCTATAAACAAAATCTCCGGTTACATCTGAACCGTGTGGGTTAGAAAGAGAGCATGGGCATGAGGTTGGAGCTGAGACAACAGAGTTACATCTGAACCGTGTGGGTTAGAAAGATAGCATTGTCAGTGAGATAAACTTCGCTAATTTCGGTTACATCTGAACCGTGTGGGTTAGAAAGTTCTTTATATGTACCGTTACATCCATTGAACTGTCGTAGTTACATCTGAACCGTGTGGGTTAGAAAGTAGAAATAGCATTGCAATGCCAAAAGTAGCAAAAAGGTTACATCTGAACCGTGTGGGTTAGAAAGCCTTTTCAACGTAGAGATTGTTGATTAGGAGTCCGTAGTTACATCTGAACCGTGTGGGTTAGAAAGTAGAGAAACAATTTTAAAATTTGGAAAGATAGAAATGTTACATCTGAACCGTGTGGGTTAGAAAGTTTAATTTTGAAACAAAAATTGATGCTGTGATTAATGTTACATCTGAACCGTGTGGGTTAGAAAGTTTTGGGGTCTTTTGGCTTTTTCTATCAATTTTTGAGTTACATCTGAACCGTGTGGGTTAGAAAGAAATTATACGATGCTATTTTAAGAATGGAACCTAAAGTTACATCTGAACCGTGTGGGTTAGAAAGTCTCTTACTTCATAAGCTGCAACATCCTCAAATTTTAGTTACATCTGAACCGTGTGGGTTAGAAAGAATATTCTCTATAATCTTCTTCTCTGTCAAAAACAAGTTACATCTGAACCGTGTGGGTTAGAAAGTCTGGAAACCTAACGCAGTCATTGCAACAAATTCAAAGTTACATCTGAACCGTGTGGGTTATAAAGGAGTTTTTTAAGTAATAAAGATTAGAATAATACGGAACGTTACATCTGAACCGTGTGGGTTATAAAGAAAATATCTGTAGATACTGACAACTTATATATTGGCGTTACATCTGAACCGTGTGGGTTATAAAGATTTTTTTTATGCAAAAATCATGCCATTTTTTTCTTTCTTGTTACATCTGAACCGTGTGGGTTATAAAGTCAGGATCTATTAGTGTTTTTAATAATTACAGTTTTGTTACATCTGAACCGTGTGGGTTATAAAGTATATAATTGTAATCACTACTTAACTCCTATAAATGGGTTACATCTGAACCGTGTGGGTTATAAAGCTGTTTCTTTGAGAACATCTAAATCAAATTCCGGTAGTTACATCTGAACCGTGTGGGTTATAAAGCTGGAATAACATCATGGTAATTTGGATATCTATTTTCGTTACATCTGAACCGTGTGGGTTATAAAGAGTGATACAAATAAACTAACTCACGGATATCACAGATGTTACATCTGAACCGTGTGGGTTAGAAAGACTGTTGCAAAATTGCAATTTTTGCAAAAATGCAACAGGTTACATCTGAACCGTGTGGGTTAGAAAGAATGCCAACGAAATTAATCCATCTTGTTTTTTCATTCATTACTTGAAAAATAAAGCTTTTTCTAATATCTTATTTGTATGGAAGAAATCATAAGCTTTAAAGTAGAAGAAGAGTTTTCAAATAAGAGATTAGACCAATTTTTAGCCTTAGTCTATCCTGAGTATTCAAGGTCTTTTTATCAAAATCTTATAGAAAACGGATTTGTATTGTTAGATAACAGTCCTGTTAAAAAACCATCAACAAAAGTAAAAACCGGGCAAGAGTTTACAATCATCATACCGCCGCCCGAGCCTTTAGAAATTGAGCCTGAAAATATTCCGCTTGAAATCTGCTATGAAGACGAAGATTTAGCAGTAGTCTATAAACCACCCGGAATGGTAGTCCATCCATCGGTTGGTCATACATCTGGAACATTGGTAAATGCTTTACTTTATCATTTTAAAAATGTATCACAGTATCAAGGAAAAGAAAGGGCAGGGATTGTTCATAGGTTAGATAAAGATACCGCCGGACTTTTGATTGTAGCAAAAACAGAATTTGCACATAAAGAGCTTCAAAAAATGTTTCAAGATAGAGAAATAGACAAAAAGTACAAAGCTATCGTTTCTGGAATAGTAAAAAAAGACCATGGCTTGATAGACTTACCTATCGGAAGGTCTATTTACAACAGGCAAAAAATGGGAACGGTATCAACAAATCTTAAAGATGCACTAACAGAATACTGGGTAGAAAAACGCTTTGAAAAGCACAATCTAACGCTTGTTGATATAAAGCTTCACACAGGAAGAACGCATCAAATAAGAGTTCATTTTTCAGCCATCGGACATCCATTATTTAACGATTTTGTTTATGGATTTAAAAAATCAAACTTATCATCAGAGCTTGCGAAAAACTTATCAGATAAACTGAACTATCATGCACTTGTAGCATATAAACTAACATTTAGACATCCAAGAACAAGCCAAATACTAAACGTAGAGCTTAAGAGCTTACCAAAAGAAATAGAAGAAATATTACAGGAGTTAAGCAAGTGAAAAAGAATTCATCTCTAATCAAAATTATGTATCTTCTAATACTCTTTTTCTTTTCCAATTCCTACGCACAAATAGATGAAGTAGTAAAGATTTATAAATCAGATTTTGAGCAGATAGATTTAGATAACTCGTATGATTTAATCAAGAAAAATCAAAGCTTTGCAATCTCAAGCTATACAGCCTTAAAAATAGCTTCTTTTTTATCCTATCAACAAGATTATAAAACAGCCTTTAAATTCATTCGGCTCGCAGACATAGACGCATTCTTAGAAGAGGATAAGCCTTTTTATCTTTATATTTATGGAACTATTTTAAAAAATCTGCAAGATTCAAAATACTTAGACATATTTAAACAGCTTGCACAAAACTATTGCCATAGCTACTATGGTTATAAAACATACTTAGAAATCTATCCATATCTATCAGAGAAAGAAAAATATAGCGCCTTAGAAACATGCTTGAAAAATAGACATTATGAAAAAGTTAAAAATCTACTTTTTACTCTAAAAGATGAAAACGCAGTAAATTACTATCTCTTAAATATTTCTCAAAATAAAGAGTTTTACTTTAATCAAATATCAAAAGATTCAGAATTTTATCTTAAAGCATTAAGTAAAATGAGCCATCTAAATCCTATATACGAACAAGAGTATTTAAGTGCTTTACTTTTAAAGGATGATGTTAAAACGTTTTTAAACTTTCTAAAAAACAAAGCTTTAAAAGCTTTTTATAAAGGAGATTATAACAGTTTTCAAAAATACTATGAAATGTTTTACAGCTTTAACGATAAAGAAGACAGCGATTTAGAATGGCTAAAATTTCTATACTATTACAAGTCCAAAGATTTAGACCTTGCAAAAACTAAGCTTTTAAGCTATGGAAAATTCTCAAATGACCCGTTTCAAATAGAGTATTGGAATAAGCTAATAGAAAGCAAAAATATAAACGAGATAGATATTAAAGATAGCTATAAAGTCTCTGAAATTACGCCATATTTAAGTTTAATCGTGTACAAAACAAGTAAAAGTATAACTATAAAAAAAGAAAGTCCTTGCCCTAACAAATATGGAGAGGTCGCAGAGATTTTAAATAAACTAAAAAGCATTGATTATAAATTAGCTTGGGCAGAAGGTGTTTATCAAGTTAAAAAAGGAAAATGTGGAGAAGTTTATTCAGCATTGCCGGAAGCCGGGGTTAGATGTTTTAGTCAGCTTCATGAATGTAGCTATGTAAAACCGTTTGGAAGTGTTGAGCCAAAGGAATTTGAAAATATCATTTATGCAATCATGAAGCAAGAAAGCTTTTTTAATCCTTATGCCATATCTTGGTCTAATGCTGTTGGCTTGACTCAGTTTATCCCAAAAACAGGTTATTATGCAGCAAAGCAGATAGGATTAAACGATTTTGACATGGTAGACTTATACAAGCCTGATAATGCTATACTTTTTGCAAAATGGTATTTACAAAAACTTTTAAATATGTTTAGCGGAAATTTAGTATACGTTTTTGCATCTTATAATTCAGGAGAAGGTGCTGTTAAAAGATTTTTAGATAAAAACAATATAAAAGATGAAGCCGAGTTTATAGAGTTCTATCCGTACCAAGAAACAAGAGACTATGTTAAAAAAGTGTTAAGGAATTATGCTATTTATAAATACAAGGAGTGAGAAATTGAGAATGCTTGCAAAAACCAACATCGTCATTCTGCAGCCGGCGAAAAATCTTAACCTTAAAGATGTCATTCTGAGCGAAGCGAAGAATCTCCTTTTTCTTCAATTTTAAAAGAGGAGATCCTTCGGACTTACGTCCTCAGGATGACAGAGAAAGTGAAAGTATGCTAACGATTACCTTATTTGTCATTTCTGAGCGTCAGCGAAGAATCTCATTTTTTCTCTTTAAATCAAAAAAGAGATCCTTCTGACATAAGTCCGCATGATGACGGAGAAAGGTTGAAATGGTGTCATTCTGTAGCCGGCGAAGAATCTCATACTTCTATTGAATTTCTCGCCCAAAAACATTATTATTTATAGATACAAGGAGTGAGAAAATGTTTACAGGATTAATAGAAGAAGTTGGGAAAATATCGGCTATAAATAAGAAGGATGACGGATTAAAAATAAAAGTAGAGTGTAATAAAATTTTAGATGATATAAAGCTTGGTGATAGCGTGGCTGTTAATGGAGTCTGCTTGACAGTTGTAAACATTGATAAAAACTCCTTAGACTTTGAAGTATCTAATGAAACTATAAAAAGAAGTAATTTTAAGTTTTTGAAAATCAATGAGTATGTTAATTTAGAAAGAGCCATGACACCATCAAGCAGGCTCGGGGGGCATATAGTACAGGGACATGTTGATACAACCGGAGAAATAACTTCAATAACAAATCTTGGAAAGCATACAAACATAAAAATCAGATTTCCTTCTGAGTATGATTATCTTGTAATAGAAAAAGGGTCTATTGCGATAGATGGGATAAGCTTAACCATTAACTACATAAACGAAAATGTCATTGATTTAAACATCATACCTCACACCTGGGAAAATACAAACCTAAAATACAGAAAGGTTGGCGATATCGTAAACATTGAATTTGATATTCTCGGCAAATATGTAGCAAAAATGTTAAATTTAGGTAAACAAAAAGAGGATAAACTTAAAAATCTACTTGAAAACTGGTAAATTAAACCAAAACAAAATCCTCTCCAAGAAAAACTCTTTTAACTTCTTGGTTTTCTACGATTTCTTGAGGAGTTCCTTCTGCTATTACTCTCCCGTGGGCAATTATGTAGGCTCTGTCTGTTATCTTTAATGTTTCTCTAACATTATGGTCAGTGATGATTATTCCTATGTTTCTTGATTTTAAAGATAGGATTAGCTGGTTAATATCTTTCACAGAAACAGGGTCTACACCTGCAAATGGCTCATCTAAGAGTAAAAAAGATGGATTTATTATCAAGCTTCTTGCTATTTCAAGCCTTCTTCTTTCGCCACCTGAAAGGGTCGAAGCTTTTTGATGTTTAAGATGGTCTATATTAAACTCTTTTAAAAGCTCCTGTGCTTTTGATGTCATCTCAGAAACAGTCAAATTTTGAAACTCTAAAAACATCATAAGATTATCCCAAACGGTCAAGTCTCTAAATATAGAAGATTCTTGCGGCAGAAAGCTTATTCCTTTTTTTGCCCTTTCCCAAACAGGAAGGTCTGTAATATCTTCACCGTTTAGTAAGACACTTCCCTTTTCTGGCTTTAAAAAACCAAGTAAACACTTAAAAGTAGTTGTCTTACCGGCACCGTTTGGACCAAGCAGTCCCACTATTTCCCTTTCTTCTGCATACAAAGACACACCATTTACTACTGTTCTATTTTTAAAGCTTTTTTCTATATTTTTTAGCTCAAGCCTACTTTTTTCCATTTTAACTCCTTACAAAGTTAAGAATAAACTCTTTTGAAGTCTCGTTTACATCTTGATAGTATATTTTTTGTGCCACTTCTAAGTTGTAAAGATTACTTAAAAGCTTAACCATCTCTTCCTTAGACAGATTTTTTAAAATATTTGAAATGTTTGCCTTTTGTAATGGATGGTTTATCCCTGATTTATCCAAAGCTTCTTCTAAACTGTTGCCGGCTTCTATTAAAATCTTTGTTTGTAAAGCTTTTTCCAACTGAGATAAGATTAAGCTTTGAATTTCAAAAGGATGAACGCCGTTATCAAGCAGATTGATAAAAATCTTTAAAGCAGAAATATCTTTTTTGAAAAATTTGTCTAAAAAATTAAATACATTCTCTTCAAAAACAGGAGTAACTACAGCATCTATATCTTCTTTTGTTATCTCTTTCTTATCTCCAACGTACAATAAAAGTTTTTCTACTTCATTTTTAGCTATTGTCAAATCGTTGTTTAAAAGACTTGCAAGGTATTTTAAATTTTCATCTGAAATGGCTTTTCCTTCCTTTGCTAATTTGTTTTTTAAAGAAGTTAAAAATCCCTGAAAAGTTAATTTTTTAGAAATTACAACATCAACATTATCAAGTTTCAGCATAGCTTTATAAGGCTCTTTATCCAACTTTTCTAAATTTACAACCAAAATCAACCTATCCGGCAGTTTTATATTTTTAATGTCTTCTATGATTTGTTTTAACTCGTCTTTTTTGAGGTTATCTGTAAAGGCTTCAAAATCTCTAACCACTATTGCCTTTGAAGATGAGAATAAATCTTTTGAAAAAAGATGATTTCTAAAAGATGCATAATCCAGCTCATCTCCCCAGTAAACTTTTACAGGCAAAACTGATTTAAACTTCTCAACTACAAGAGTCTTTGTTAGATATTCATCTCCGTAGATAATTAAAACCGGCTTTAACTGACTTAAATTAAATTCTTTTAAAAGCTGGCTTGCTTTTATCTCACTCATTTTTTGTAAGCACCGCTTGAGTTCTTATCTTAATCAATTCTCCAATCTCTTCAAAAGCGTAAATTTTTTCAATATCAGACCTTAAGCCGGCACCTACATACTGAGTATTTTCTTTAATCATCCGGTCTATAGCAACATTTCCATGCCTATCTTCTACTTTAAGCCTTAAATCAATGCTGACTTTATAAACGTTAGCCCTTTGAGCCGCAGAATATCCAAGTGGTATAAAGTTAAGACTTGCAACATCTGCATACACAAAATATTTAGTATTATCGCTACATTCTAATTTGTTTCCGGATTGTAAAATTCCATCGCTTATACTTTTGGTCAAAACATCTCTTAAAGTTGGTTCCGGATAGTTTACGTTTACTGCTTTTAAACAGTAGATTTCAGGATTTTTATTTTTTATTGCTGTATATTCTTTAATAGAGCATCCGTTTACGAGCATATAAATAAAAACTAAACTCAGCAGTAATATACCTTTGATAGGAAGTTTAAAGGAAATTCTTGACTTACCTTTCACTCTTTTGCCTCTCTCAACTGTCTAACTTTTTCTTCTAATTTTGACTTTACAAATGGTGTAACCATTGAGCTAACATCTCCATTATGAAATGCAACGTCCTTTACGATGGTAGAGCTTATATGAATCAGTTCTTGAGATGGCATCATAAAAAATGTTTCTACTTTGTCAAGTTTGTAGTTTGTCATTGCTATTTGAAGCTCATACTCAAAATCTGTAAAAAGTCTTACTCCTCGTACAATGATTTTAGTGTTATACTTTTTCATAAAATCTACCAAAAGCCCGGAAAATCCTTCTACAATCACCCTGCCTTTATGCTTTGAGACAGCATCTTCAAACATTTCTATTCTTTCTTTCAAAGTAAAAAGTGGTTTTTTCTTTGGATTTTCAGCTAAAGCAACTACAACAGTATCAAAAATATTTAATGCTCTATCTACTATATCTAAATGCCCAAAATGAACAGGGTCGAACGTTCCAGGGTAAACACATATTTTGGCTGTCATTGCTTTCTCCAAAGACTAATAACCGTATCTCCATATTTTCTTGATTCTACATAAAATTCCGGTTCAATACTGCTTAGG
>NZ_ABZS01000055.1 GCF_000173615.1 Sulfurihydrogenibium yellowstonense SS-5
AAAGTCTCTTCCATTGCTTCTTTTTGTAAATAGCCAGTCTCTTTCAATTTTCTTCCAAGCGCTGTAATTCTTCCTACGCTTAATATCTCATCAAACCGTCCATCAGAATGGACAGCAACTATTAACATACGCGTTGAATATGTTCCAATATCTAGTAATGCTATAATTTTTGGCTTCATTATTCTATAAAAACCTGACCTTCTATTGGTTGGACTTCTACGCCATTTTCGACCAAGAAGTTTATAGCTTTTTCTATTTCTTCATCGTTTCCGATGAATTCAAGCTCCAACCAGCCTATCTTTTCTTGAACGTTTGCCTTTCTTATGTTTATGTCAATATTAAAATTTTTACAAACTTTACTCAAAAGTGGTTCTTTTATTTTCTCTTCCGGATAGATAAGCTTTAGCTTCATCGAATTCATTATTTTCCTCCAGCTATTGCCGGTATTATAGCTACCACATCTCCATCTTTTAGTTGTGTATCCTTTCCTTGTAAAAATCTTATATCTTCATCATTTACAAAAAAGTTGACAAACTTTCTAATCTCTCCGTTTTCATCAACAAGCCTTTCCTTGATGCCCGGGAATTCTTTTTCTAAATTTTCTATTAACTCTCCGATTGTAGAAGCTGATATCTGAACTTCTCCTTGTCCTTGAGTAATTCTTCTTAAAGCTGTTGGTATTCTTACAGTTATTGCCATTATCTAACCTCCTTAAAGTTTTAATAATTTTTCAATAATACTTAAAAAAGCAGGATTGAATAATGTTAAAGCTAATAAAACGAGTATAATTAGAATATTTAACTTCAATTCCAATCTTTTAAATCTCTCATCAACTACTTTAAATCTTTCGTCAATCACTTTAAATTTCTCATCAATCGCTTTAAATTTTTCATCAATTGAATTAAATCTTTCATTAATAACTTTAAACCTTTCTTCAAACAGGTCCCTAGTTACAAGCTCATTTTTTAACTCTTCTTTTAGCTCTATTTTTAATATTTCCTTTTTTTCGACGATTAACTTTTCAGCTTTTTTGTCAATTTCTTCTACAGCCTTTTCAAAAGCTTCTGCAAACTTTTCTGCCTTTTCTTTACTTCCAAGTGCCTCTTCTAATATGTTATATAAACTTCTCGGCAGTGTATAAGCCATTTTATCCACCTATAACTTTGCTTTTAAACTCTGCCAACGATGGTTTTATATGTATAGGTTTTTCAAGCTTTCCTTCAAGAACTTCCATTGTTTTATAACCATTTCCTGTAATGTAAGCAACAACTACTTCGTCTTTATCTATCATTCCCATCTCTACATACTTTTTCAGTACTGCGATTGTTGTACCACCTGCGGTTTCTGTAAAGATTCCTTCTGTTTTTGCTAGTAATTTGATGCCTTCTATAATTTCCTCATCTGTTGCTATTTGGATATCACCTTTACTTTCCTTTGCTACTTTAACAGCATATGGTCCGTCAGCCGGGTTTCCTATAGCTATAGATTTTGCTATTGTATTAGGTTTTACCGGTTTTATAAAATCTCTTCCTTCTTTAAATGCTTGGTATATAGGACTGCATCCTTCTGCTTGTGCTCCAAGCATCCTTGGAAGGTCTCCTTCTACCAAGCCAACTTCTCTTAATTCGTTAAAACCTTTCCAAATTTTTGTATAAAGAGAGCCTGACGCAAGAGGTGCAACTACTACGTTCGGTATTTTCCAACCAAGCTGCTCTGCAACTTCAAACGCCAAGGTTTTTGAACCTTCAGAGTAGAAAGGTCTAACGTTTATATTAACAAATGCCCATCCAAACTCGTTGGCAATTTCAGAAGAAAGTCTGTTAACGTCGTCATAATTTCCATCAACTGCTACAACAACAGGATTGAAAACCAAGCTACCAATGATTTTGTTTGTTTCTAAGTTTGCCGGTATGAATACATAACATTTCATTCCTGCAGAAGCTGCATGGGCTGCAACAGAGTTAGCAAGGTTTCCTGTAGAGGCACAAGCAGCAGTATCAAAACCAAACTCTTTTGCCTTAGAAAGAGCAACTGCAACAACTCTATCTTTAAATGATAGTGTAGGATGGTTGACAGAGTCATCTTTTATATAAAGATTATTTAATCCTAAAAGCTTGCCGAGATTTTCTGCTTTTACAAGCGGCGTAAATCCTGCAGATAGACCAACGGTTGGATTTTCTACCGGCAGCAGGTCGATATATCTCCAAAGGCTTTTTGGACCTTTTTCAATTTTCTCTCTTGATATATTCTTTTTTATCTCATCATAATCGTATACAATCTCCAATGGACCAAAACAAAATTCACATACATGAATTGGTTCTACAGGATACTCAGCTCCACACTCTTTGCATTTTAAAGCCTTTACTTTTGCCAATTAATCCTTCCTCCATCAAGAAAAATAATAGAAATTTTACCATATTTTTGTGCTAAAATATTAATTTATATTACCTTAGGAGGTTTTTATCTTGCTTACATTTCCAATAGAAGAAGCTCTAACATTTGATGATGTTCTATTGCTTCCACAAAAATCGGATGTTTTACCCCATGAAACAGATGTTTCATCATATCTTACACCAAACATCAAAGTTAATATTCCGTTAGTATCAGCTGCAATGGACACTGTTACCGAACATAGATTAGCCATAGCTTTAGCAAGGGAAGGTGGAATTGGAATCATCCATAGAAATATGTCGATTGAAGACCAAATGAGAGAGGTTGAAAAAGTAAAAAAAGCCGAAAGTGGAATGATTACAGACCCGGTAACAGTCAGACCGAATCAATTAGTCAAAGAAGCTCTTGAAATAATGTCTATTTATAAAATATCCGGCGTTCCTGTTGTAGATGATGAAAATAAGCTTGTTGGTATTCTAACAAATAGAGATTTAAGATTTATTCATAAAAAAGATTACGAAAAACCTGTTTACGAGTTTATGACAAAGGCTCCTTTAGTAACTGCAAAAGAAGGTATTACATTAGACGAAGCTATAGATATTCTTCAAAAGCATAAAGTGGAAAAACTTCCGGTCGTAGATGATGAAGGAAGGCTTAAAGGTTTAATTACAATTAAAGATATTGTAAAAAGAAAAAAATATCCAAATGCTTGTAAAGATTCAGCAGGTAGGTTAAGAGTTGGTGCGGCTGTTGGTGTTGGTCCAGATACAATGGAAAGGGTAAAAGCCTTGATATCTGCAAAAGTAGATGTGATAGTTGTTGATACTGCTCACGGGCATTCTGTTAGGGTTTTAGAAACTGTTGAAAAAATTAAGGGAGAATTCCCTGAGGTCGATGTTATCGGTGGTAACATAGCAACGGCAGAAGCAGCAGAGGATTTAATCAAAGCCGGTGCAGATGGAGTAAAAGTTGGAATAGGACCGGGTTCTATTTGTACAACAAGGGTAGTTGCAGGCATAGGTGTTCCTCAGATTACAGCAATTTCTAAATGTGCAGAAGTTGCTAAAAAATATGGAAAAACATTGATTGCAGATGGTGGTATCAGATACTCCGGAGATATAGTCAAAGCCATCGCTGCAGGTGCTGATACAGTCATGCTTGGAAGTCTATTTGCAGGAACAGAAGAAGCTCCAGGAGAGAGAATTTTCTACCAAGGAAGGTCTTATAAAGTTTATAGAGGAATGGGCTCTCTTGGTGCTATGAAAGCAAGATTTAGCAGTGATAGATACTCTCAAGAAAACGTAGAAAAATTTGTTCCGGAGGGTATTGAAGGAAGAATTCCATTTAAAGGACCACTTGCAGATGTTGTCTATCAGCTTGTAGGAGGATTAAGGGCTGGTATGGGATATACTGGTTCTAGAACTATAAAAGACCTTCAAGAAAAAACCAAATTTATTAAAATTACAAATGCAGGCTTAAGAGAAAGTCATGCTCACGATGTTTATATAACTCAAGAAGCACCAAACTATTGGATAGATTAAAAGGAGTTGGAAAATGGAGAAACCAACAGATTTTGAACTGCTTTTAGCTCAAGAAATTACAAATTTAGATAGATTTATTATTAAAAGTCCTCTTGGAACAAACGAATTTTGGAGTGAGTGGCAAAGGAAAGCCGGTGAAATAGTTATCACAAAAGCTGCTATAAAGAAAGCTATTAGGATTTATGAGAAAAAACTACCACCGGAACAGTTATTAAAACTGTCTGCAATGCTTGAATCTTATAGAGAAATCGCATCATATCTTGAATTACTTAGAGAGACTGCATTAAAGATAAAAGGAATTGACATAGAAGGATTTACTTTATTTGACAGTATGGAAGGAGATAACGAAGAGGAATTTTAATAAAGGAGGGTTTAATGTTTGATAATTACCTAACTTTAAAAGATGTTGACGTATCGGGAAAAAGGGTTTTTGTTAGAGTTGATTACAACGTGCCGATTGATGAAAACGGAAACATTGAAGATGATGTAAGAATAAGAGAAACTGTTCCGACTATAAATTATCTTCTTGATAGAAATGCAAAAATAATTCTTGCATCACATCTTGGAAGACCAAAAGGAAAACCAGACCCTAAATATTCTTTATATCCAGTGGCTAAAAGATTAGAAAGATTGGTAGGAAAAGAAGTTAAATTTTTACCCGACTGTGTAGGCGAAGATGTAGAAAAAACAGTTTTATACATGAAAGAAGGTGAAATAGTTCTACTAGAAAATTTAAGATTTCATAAAGAAGAAGAGAATAATGACCCAGAATTTGCAAAAGCATTGGCAAAGCTTGCTGAAATTTATGTAATAGATGCATTTGGAACATGTCATAGAAAACACGCTTCAATGTATGGAATAAAAGACTACGTCCAACCTGTTGTAATGGGATTTTTGCTTGAGAAAGAAATAGAATACTTTAAAAAAGCATTATTAAATCCACAAAGACCTGTGGTTGCATTTCTTGGAGGGTCTAAGGTTTCATCTAAGCTTGGAGTGATAGAGTTTTTAATTGACAAGGTGGATAAAATATTTATCGGCGGTGCGATGGCTTTCACTTTTATAAAAGCTCTTGGCTACAAAGTAGGTTCATCTCTTGTTGAAGAGGAAATGATCAAAAAAGCATTAGAAATAATAGAAAAAGCTAAGGAAAAAGACGTTAAATTTTATCTACCGGTAGACTTTATCTGTGGTCAAGCTGTTTCTGACCAAACACCGGTTATTGAAGTTGCATGGCAAGAAATACCATCCGGCTGGCTTGGTCTTGATATAGGACATGCATCAGTAGTTTTAATAAAAGAAATCATAAAAGATGCACAAACTATAGTTTGGAATGGACCTATGGGAGTTTTTGAGATAGATAAATTCAAAATGGGAACCTTTGAACTTGCTCATGCAATAGCAGAATCACCGGCGTTGTCAATCGCAGGCGGTGGCGATACAGATTATGCAATTCATAAAGCAGGTGTAGTAGACAAAATAAGCTATCTTTCGACAGGTGGCGGTGCATTCTTAGAACTTCTTGAAGGAAAACAGCTACCTTGCTTGGAGGCAATCACAAGAAAGGGTTAAGTTTGGATTATTTGGGAGTGAGAAATTATTAATCTTTATTAAATTTAAAAGGTGTTCCTTCGGGCTTACGTCCTTTGGATGACAGTGAAAGGTTGACTGAAAAGCATTAGAGAAAGGATAATCTTATATGTCATTCTGACGTAAGCGAAGAATCTCTTTTTTTACTTTTAAAGAGGAGATCCTTCGGACTTACGCCCTCAGGATGACAAAAAAGGTAAGTTTATAAAAATTTTAAAAAACTATCATTTAAAAACCAAGATTAAAAGGAGCTGAGATTGAGTAAATTCTTAGAAGTAGCAAAAGAAGCAGCTTTTATTGGTGGGGGAATTTTAAAAGAGAACTTTAAAAAAGTGAAAAAAACTGATATAGAAAGTAAAGGAATTAAAGATTTTGTTACATATGTTGATAAACTATCAGAGGAAAGGATAAGAAATCATATACTTAAAAACTTTCCTGACCATGCTTTTCTTGGTGAAGAGGATGGAAAGTTTGGCGAAAACGAATTTACTTGGGTGGTTGACCCATTAGACGGAACAAAAAACTACATATGCGGTTTTGAGATCTTTGCCGTATCGGTTGCACTTCTTCACAATAACGAGCCGATAGTTGGGGTTATCTACGTTCCTATGTTAGATAAAATTTACTGGGCGGAAAAAGGGGCAGGTAGCTATTTAAACGGAGAAAAGATAAAAGTATCCAACAGACCAATCGAGCAGGCGGTTGTATCAACAGGCTTCCCATTTAGATATATAGCAGAGCTTGATAATTATCTTGATATGCTAAAAAAAGCAATGATTACATTTTCAGGAGTTAGAAGACCCGGAGCTGCAGCAGTTGATTTAGCGTTAGTGGCAGAAGGTGTTTTTGATGGATTTTTTGAGATGAAGCTTTCTATATGGGATATAGCAGCAGGTGTACTACTCATTCAAGAAGCAGGCGGCATATACTCAAATTTTGAAGGCGGGAAAGATTTATCCTCCGGAGATGTAATTGCAGGGGGAAAAGAGATTTACGATGTTTTATATGATATAGTCAGGAGTAGTAAATAAATGGATTATCAAGAAAAACTGAAAGCTTTAAGACAAGAAATTGACAGTATAGACAATCAGATTTTAGAGCTTATAAATAAAAGAGCAACCTTAGCTAAAGAAGTTGGAGAGATTAAAAAAGCAAACAATCTTCCGATCTTTGTTCCAAGCAGAGAGAAGGAAATTTTTGATAGATTAGAAAAGCTCAACAAAGGACCACTTCCAACGGATATTGTAAAGCATATATTTAGAGAGATAATTTCAGCTTGTAGAAGCATAGAAGAGAATATTAAAGTCGTTTATCTTGGACCAAAGGCAACGTTTACCCATCAAGCAAGCTTAAAATACTTTGGACATTCTGTAGAGCATATACCTGTATCAACAATAAAAGATGTATTTGAAGAGATAGTCAAGAAAAAAGCAGACTTTGGCGTAGTTCCGGTAGAGAATACAATAGAGGGGGTTGTTAACTATACTCTCGATATGTTTTTAGAGTACGATTTAAAAATCATAGGTGAGGTTATTTTAGAAATTTCTTTACATCTAATGAGTATAAATCCAAACATTAATGAAATTCAAAGAATTTACAGTCATAAATTTGCAATAGCAGAATGTAGAGATTGGATACTAAAAAATATGCCACATGTTCAGCTTATAGAAGTTGAAAGTACAGCAAAAGCTGCAGAAATGGCAAAAGATGATTATGAATCTGCAGCAATAGCCAGCGAATCAGCGGCAGAAGTTTATGGATTATACATTTTAGAAAGAAAGATAGATAAGCATCTTTATAACTATACAAGATTTTTAATCATTGGTAATGAAATACCGAGCAAAACAGGAAATGATAAAACAACGTTTATTTTTTCTGTAAAAAACGAGGTTGGTGCGTTATATAAAGCCTTAGAGCCATTTTATAGAAATGGTATAAATATGACTAAAATAGAATCAAGACCATCTAAAAAAGAGGCTTGGGATTACATTTTCTTTACGGATATTGAGGGTCATATTGATGACGAAGTAGTAAAAAATACTCTTGAAGAATTAAAATCTAACGTTCCATTTTTCAAGATTTTAGGCTCATATCCTAAGGCGGTTGATTAGGTTTCTTTTTAAAATTATTACACACGAAACGATATTTAAACCATTAGTTCAGATATAACGTCCCCCATCTCACTTTAATTAACCCACACGGTTCAGATGTAACATATGATTAGATGCAAAGGTTCATCATTAAGTGTAACTTTATAACCCACACGGTTCAGATGTAACGAAAACGACGACAACGCCCTAACATTACCAACATACCTTTCTAACCCACACGGTTCAGATGTAACGTAATTGCTGGATTAAATGTGCTTGTTCTATTGTCTTCTTTCTAACCCACACGGTTCAGATGTAACGATTAAAGGAGAGATTTGAAGTTGATGATATAGAAAGCTTTCTAACCCACACGGTTCAGATGTAACCCTCAATCTCTCTATTTCACTTTCCCATTTGGCAATATCTTTCTAACCCACACGGTTCAGATGTAACTTTATTAACGATCTACTCTCTGATCTTTATAGATCAGCTTTATAACCCACACGGTTCAGATGTAACCATCAAATGTTTGAAAAGAAATACAGCATTATTATGCTTTATAACCCACACGGTTCAGATGTAACTGCATCAAGTGTTGCTTTACACATAGCAACTCAAAGCTTTATAACCCACACGGTTCAGATGTAACTTTAACTTTTCCAATATTTCCGTTCTTTTCTCTGCTCTTTATAACCCACACGGTTCAGATGTAACACCTAACAGAAGGAAATCCAATTGGAAGAGATGCTGCTTTATAACCCACACGGTTCAGATGTAACGAAAAGGCGTTAGAAATGAGAAGACAGGGATATACACCTTTATAACCCACACGGTTCAGATGTAACTGCAGAAGCTTTTGGAGATTTGGATATGTTTATTGAAACTTTATAACCCACACGGTTCAGATGTAACAGATATTGAACTAATAAAAGAATACATCAAAGAAAAAACTTTATAACCCACACGGTTCAGATGTAACTGGGGGACGCAACCCCCTGGTATATCAAAGAAATGACTTTATAACCCACACGGTTCAGATGTAACACCTTCCCACGTTCTCGAAGCCTACTGGTACTGGACGCCTTTATAACCCACACGGTTCAGATGTAACTAAAGGGCTTCAGAAAGAGTTTTTTGGTAAAGAATACTTTATAACCCACACGGTTCAGATGTAACGAAGATACTAAAAATATTTGCCGACGGATCATGTCTCTTTATAACCCACACGGTTCAGATGTAACAATTGCCGAAAGTCAAGTTTAAATTTGCTGATGCAAACTTTATAACCCACACGGTTCAGATGTAACTCTTTAGGAATGCTTGCGTCTTCCAATGCAACAATACTTTATAACCCACAC
>NZ_ABZS01000054.1 GCF_000173615.1 Sulfurihydrogenibium yellowstonense SS-5
ACTTTACGCCTGTATTTTCCTCTATGGTTTTTATAAATTCCTTAGCATTTTCCGGTAATTTTGTAATATCTTTTAATCCTTTTGTTGAAGTTTTCCAACCTTTTATAGTTTTATAGATAGGTTTACATTTGGCCAGTACTTGTAATGATGCCGGAAACTCTGTAATAATCTGTCCTTCGTAGTCATAAGCTACGCAAACATTGATCTCATCAAAAACATCAAGAACATCCAACTTTGTTATTATTAAACCGTCGATTCCGTTTGTTCTACATGCAAATCTTAAAGCTACTAAATCAAGCCAGCCACATCTTCTCGGTCTACCGGTTGTAGAACCATACTCATGACCTTCTTCTCTTAATCTTTCACCGATTCCATCATTTAGCTCTGTTGGAAATGGACCTTCTCCAACTCTTGTAGTATAGGCTTTACTTACTCCATAAACTTTTGCTTGACCGATTAGCTTTGGAGCAACTCCTGTACCGTTGCAGATGCCAAGAGCAGATGCATTAGAAGACGTTACATATGGATATGTTCCCATATCTATATCAAGCATCGTTCCTTGTGCACCTTCAAAAAGTACTTTTTTACCTTCCTTCATTACTTTATCAAGAAGATAAGAAGTGTCGGCTACTAAATCTTTTATTTTTTCAAAGTTAGAAAGTGTATTTTCATACAATTCATTTAAATCAAGATTAAACGTTTCCCCGTAAACTTTTTCAGCAATTTCTTTTGCTTCATTGAAAGCTTTTTCAAGTCTAATTCTAAAATATTCTTTATCAAATAAATCAACAATTCTTATACCAGTCCTTGCATACTTAGCCATATAGGCCGGTCCAATGCCTTTTAAGGTTGTCCCTACTTTATCCTTTCCTTTAGATTTTTCTGACAAGCTGTCTAATATTTTGTGATATGGAAATACAATATGACATCTTTCACTTATGTATAGTTTATCTTTAAAATCTTTGACAACATCTTTAACCTGATCCATCTCTTTTAAAAGCTCTTCTAAATCTACAACAACGCCGTTAGAAATGATATTTTTAACACCTTCGTGTAAAATACCGGATGGGATTAAGTGTAGAGTGTACTTTTTACCATTAGCTATAACTGTATGTCCTGCATTACTTCCACCTTGATATCTAACAACATAATCAAATTCAGGAGCAAGAAGGTCTACTATTTTACCTTTTCCTTCATCTCCCCATTGGGAGCCAAGAATTATCAAACTCTCTTTCAATTTTTACCTCCAATTACTCTTTGTATACAAATTCTTTAATATTTTTTCTTTCCCAGTGTCCGATCGATGGAATTCCTTCTATAAACTCTTTTTGAATCTTTATAAGTCTTTCTATTCCAGATTTTCCGTATTCAAGCATTTTATTAAAATCTTCTTGAGAAAATGTGTTTTCTTCACCTGTTGCCCCTATTTCTACAAACTCACCTTTACCGGTCATCACAAGGTTCATATCCACCTGCGCGTTTGAGTCTTCTGCATAATTAAGGTCTAAGACTATTTCATTTCTAACTTTTCCAATGCTTATAGCTGCAACGTAATCTTTTAGAGGATTGGCTTTTACTAAATTTTGTTTTGTTAGTTTTATACAAGCATCAGCAACTGCTATAAATGCCCCTGTAATAGATGCTACCCTTGTGCCACCGTCCGCCTGAATAACATCGCAATCTATCCAAATTGTTTTTTCTCCAAGTTTTTTAAGGTCAACCGCAGCCCTCAAGCTTCTTCCTATCAGTCTTTGTATTTCATGAGTTCTACCAGAAGGCGAACCCCTAACTACTTCTCTAAGACTTCTTGTTTCTGATGCTCTTGGAATCATTGAATACTCGGCAGTAATCCAACCTTGACCTGTGCCTTTTAAGAAAGGTGGAACTTTATCCTCAACAGATGCAGTAACTATAACCTTTGTATTTCCAAATTCTATTAGGACTGAACCTTCTGCGTAGATATTAAAGTCTCTGGTAATTTTTATAGGACGAAGTTGAGCAGGTTTTCTACCGTCTGGTCTCAAAGAATCCTCCTTAACTATATGATAATTGATATTATATCACGTATTAATGTTATAAATAGGTTGTAGTCAAAATTTTAATATGACTAAGAATAAGATATTTGTTTGTTATCATGAGGCTGTAAAGCCTAAGGTCTCCTGCTCTCAATATGGATTGCCTTTTGATCTATGATAGAATAAATTTTTATTATTAGCTATTTTGGAGATGTAAATGGCTTACGTGATAGATTATGAGCTTTCTTGATAAAAAATCAGAAGTTTTAGCACAGTAGAAAAAACTTGAGCTTAAAGACGAACTTATGAAAGAACTTGCTACAAAGGCTGATTTGGAAATATTAAAAACAGAATTAGAAGCTAAGATAGAAATAAGTCATAAAGAGCTTGAAGCTAAAATTGAGAAGGAAATTCTAAAGATAGACAGAAAGTTTACTATCATGTTTATTATCTTAGCTTTTTTAATCATCTTCATAAACAAAGATGCGATAGAGTTAATAATCAAACTTTTACCATTTGCGAAATAGTTGTTTCTCTATAATCATAATAATATGATTTGTCGAATGTAGTAAAAAAAACATAGAATTTATACTTCATATTCATCAATTCCTTCCAAACATTCTAATATCTTTATATTCAAATATCTTAATAAAAATATGTATTTGACAATAATTTAGGTGGCTATTAAAATTATTTTTGAAACTTAATATAGCAGGAGGTTAAAAACATGAAGATGGACAGGAGAGACTTTTTAAAGCTTTCGTGCGGTAGTGTAGTTGCTGCATCGTTGGTAGGCGGGGGCGCAAGCTTTACCTATGCAAAGGAGGCGGAGGAGCTTAATCTTCCTAAACCTTCCGCGAACTCACCAAGGGTAGTAATTGTAGGTGCTGGATGGTCTGGATTGGCTATTGCTAAATACATCAAGATGGGAAATCCTAAGGTGGATGTGGTACTTATTGATAAGAGAGAAGAGTTTTTCTCTTGTCCTGTAAGCAATCTTTGGCTGGTGGGTCTTGTAGACCTTGAATTTCTTGTTCACGACTATCTTGCACCAGCATCAAAGTACGGCTACCATATGCTTTCTGGAACATCAGTTATAGATGTAGACAGAAACGCAAGGAAGGTGTATACAGATAAAGGCGCTATTAGTTATGATTATCTTGTGCTTTCACCAGGTATAGATTACCACTATGAAGCATGGATAAAAGATCCTAAGGATATAGAGCTTGCTAAAGTGCGCTATCCTGCTGCTTTTATACCTGGTTCCGGACATTTAAAACTAAAACAAAAAATACAGGAATTTGAAGGTGGTACATTCGTAGTTACAGTGCCACCCGGTACTGACTTTAGATGTCCGCCGGGTCCATATGAAAGGGCAACTCTTATAGCTTGGTACTTTAAGAAGAATGATATAAAAGGAAAGGTAGTAATAGTAGACAATCATGAGAAGCCACCTGTTAAGGCAAAAGGATTCCAATACGCGTGGGACAACATTGTAAAAGACTATATAGAATACTATCCTAGTGCAAACATAAAGTCTATTGATGTAGCTGGTCGCAAGATTTTAACAGAAACTTATGGAGAAATAACTTTTGATGATGGCACCATATATCCTGTATGCAGAGCTGGGGATATAGTTTTCAAGGCAGGACTTGTTAAAAAAGGCGAAAGATGGCCTACTATAGATCCTACAAGGTACAATGCTATAGGAGATGACAGGGTTTATGTAACAGGGGATTCAAGAAATCAACCAATACCAAAGAGCGGAAATGCTGCTAACACAGAAGCTAAATATGTGGCTAAGCTTATACTTGCAAGAATTGCAAACAAAGAAATTGATTACATAGCACCAAGCAACATCTGCTACTCTGCTGTAGCGCCAAATCAAGCTATCTGGATAAGTGCTACCTATGAGTACCTTGGCGATGGCAAGTTCAAGCCCTCACCTAAATTAGACGAACAACCAACTGAGGCAAACTACAAAGCTTACATAGAGTGGGCGAAGGGGTTATATAGAGATATGTTTAGATAATCTTTTACTATTGCGCTTGAGAAATGTCAATTTTGCACCTAATAAATGGGGGGATTGATATCCCCCTTTTTTATTTTAAAATGAAATTGTTTTTAAAACTAAAATTGGGAGGTAAGAAAAATAATGGATAGAAGGACGCTTTTAAAAACATGTTCTGTTGTTGCAATAGAGATGATGGTTAATCCATCGCTTTTTAATAAGCTTCTTGCCCAAGAAAAAGAGCTTTATAAAGCATACCAAAAAACAATGCTCGTAAAAGAAAATGGTCAACCTTTTAGTACATCTGATATTCGGCCAAATACCGCTCTTTTATTTTTTTATCCCTATGCTTCTACTCCTTGTTATTTGATCAACACTGGGTCGGAAATTAAGCCTGCTAAAATTAAGCTAAACATTGGTAAAGAATACGAATTCAAAGGTGGAATAGGTAAAAATAAAAGCATTGTAGCTTACAGTGCAATATGTCCTCACCAATGGGCTTATCCAAATAAAGATTTCTCATTAATTAATTACTATCCACCAACAGAAAAATCGCAAGCAACAGGAAAAAGTGGAATAATCCAATGCTGTGCTCATATGTCTGTATTCGATATTAATAATGGAGGTCAGGTGTTAGAAGGACCGGCAGAATATCCGCTTGCTGCAATAGAGCTTATAGAAGAAAATGATATAATCTACGCTACAGGTGTGATTGGACCAAACCAATTTGGAGAGTTTTTTGATATGTATAAATCAGACCTTATTGCACAGTATGGAAACATTAGAAAGGCAAAAGAGGTTCTGGATAAAACCATAGTTATGGAGGTTGGGAAGTATGTTAAAGAACAAATTAAATGTTAGTAGAAGAGATTTTTTGGTTGGTACAGCTGCATTATCAGCATCAACGTTGATTAACTTTCAAACTTCAGCCTATGCAAAAGAGGAAAGACCAAGCTTAGCATCAAAAAAGGCAAAAGTAGTTATCATAGGTGGTGGGTATGGAGGAGTAAGTGCTGCCATATCTTTGAGAAAGCATAATAAAGATGTGGATATATTACTCATTGAGAAAAATGAGTTTTTTATTTCCTGTCCGATGAGTAATCTGTATATTGGCGATATTATGGAGTATTCAAAGCTATGTTATCCATACAATAACCTAACTGTTAAGCACAACATAAAAGTTTTACATGAAGAAGTTGATAATGTAGATTTGGATAAAAAAGTTATTTACACAAACAAAAGCAAAATTGAGTATGACTTTTTAGTATTATCTCCGGGTATTGATTATGACATAAAAGAAAGTCAGAAAGAGATGCTTCTTTACTATCCACCAGCATTCAAACCGGGCGGAGAACATCTATATCTAAAAAAACTTTTAAGTGAGTTTGAAGGTGGAGATATTGTGATGACTGCACCATCCTATCCTTATAGATGCCCACCAGCACCGTATGAAAGGGCAGCATTAGTATTAAACTATCTAAAAAGAAGAAATCTAAAAGCAAAGCTGTACTTTTTAGATGAAAACGAAAGACCAATAATTAATTCAGAAGGGTTCATGAATGCGTATTATGAACTATACAAAGGATATGCTGAGTACATAACAGGAGCAACAATAAAAGATATAGATTATATGAAAAAAGTAATAAAAACTTCTAACGGAGAGTTTAAATTTGATATAGCGAACATCATTCCACCGATGAAAGCATCAAGCTTGATTGAAAAGATAGGCCTCTTAGAAAAAGGTCAAAAATGGGTTGAGGTAGATACTTTTACATTTGAGACAAAAGTTCCTAATGTGTTTGTAATAGGAGATTCTGCAAGGTCTTTTCTTCCAAAGTCTGGATTTGGTGCTAACATGCAAGGAAAAGCCGTTGCAAACATAATAAATGAAAGGCTTACAGGAAAGAAATACAAGCAAGAAGAGCTTTTAATGGTTGTTTGTTATTCTATGGTCAGTGATAAAGAAGCGGTTATGTCTGAAACTTCATTTAGATTAAACTTAGAAACAAAAACAGTTACACCTATTCATAGAGAAGATAATACAAGAAAAGAAGTTAATGTTAAAAGATACCATGAATGGGCAAAAGGACTATGGAGAGAGATGTTCGGATAAACTGTTCCATTTGGGACAAAAACTGTTCCATTTGGGACATAGGTTTTTGTTATAACAAGTATTTAAGCCTCCCGAAAATTGGCATAGAATTTGTATTAAAATTTTTTAACAAAAAGATGGGAGGTTAAAATGAAGCTTAAAAAGTTTTTAACAATTGCTGGATTGGTTGGACTTACTGCAATCGGTGCGTATGCCTTAACTTTTCAAGAAGCAGGAATAGAAAATCCGGAAGGCAAATCTGTAATGCTAAAAGATGTCCCCCCGGAACCAAGATTGTTTGCAATTCCTCCTGATTGTAATTTAAAAGACAAAGAATCTTTAAAGAAATTGGCTGAAAAAGGAAAAGAAGTTTTCAATACAACTGCAAAAGGAAACTGTGTTGCTTGTCATTGTGCTAAGGATGCAAAAGGATGTGGAAACATAGGACCGGATCTAACAGGTTATAAAAACGGACTTTTCAAAGCTCCGGGTTATAGAGGAGAAGAAAAAACCTTAGATTGGCTATATCAAAAAATCGCTGATGGAAGAATATTGATTCCTAAGGATTTAGAAAATGTTCCATACTATCATATAATGACAGTTCAGCTTACAACAGGACAATTAACATACGAAGAAGTTTGCCAATTAACAGCATACTTACTAAGTCAGGAGTAATGTATGAAGCTTAAAAGCTTTTTTTTGATTTTTATATTAACTTTGTTTGGCATTTCAAATGCAGAAATAAACTGGGTCCCTCTTGATAAAGCTTTTGAAATAGCAAAAAAAGAGAATAAGCTTGTTTTTATGTATATTTACTCACCATCTTGTCATTACTGTGACATGATGGATTTTAACGTATTTGACAGTAGAAAAGTTGAAGACATGCTAAATAAGCAGTTTGTTCCTGTAAAATTAAGAAAATGCAGTAAAGAAGGTGTAGAGTTTAGAAAAAAATACGGATTTGTAGGAACACCAATGTTTTATTTCTTAGAACCGGATGGAAAGAAAATTAAAGCAATCTTTGGAGCCTGGGAAGAAAAAGATTTTGTTAAAATTTTAGAGTATTTCTCATCCGGAAGTTATAAAACGATGGATATGAACGAATTTTTTATGAAAACAAATTAGGAGGTATTTTTATGAACAGAAGAGAGCTTTTAAAAGGAGCAGCGTTGGCTGTTTCCGGTCTAACGTTCGGCAGCTCATTATTAACTGATGTCTTTGCTGTTGAGCTTGCAGATGCACCACCACCAAAAAAATCTTATGAAGAAGCATTAAAAGAAATTACCGGCGGAAAAACAGTTGCTGATTCAGACAAAGTAAAGCTTATTGCTCCGGAGATTGCAGAAAACGGGGCTGTTGTACCGGTTACTGTAGAAGTAGAGCTACCAATAGAGCAGGTTAAAGCGATCCATATTTTAGCAGATAAAAACCATAATGCTCGTACAATGAGCGTTGAGCTTACTCCAGCTAACGGAAAGGCTTACATATCAACGAGAATAAGACTTGCAGAATCTATGAACGTTGTCGCTATAGCACAGCTTGCAGATGGTAGCTTCATTAAAGCACAGAAGCCTGTAAAAGTTACAATAGGGCGGATGTGGATAATCAATAATTAAGGAGGATTAAAAGATGCCAAAAACAGCAATGGTAAAAATAGAACCAAAAGATTACAAAAAAGATGACTTGATAAAAGTTAATACGGTTATTATGCACCCAATGGATACAGGTTTAGTAAAAGACAAAGAATCAGGAAAGTATATTGCAGCTTACCACATTACAGACGTAGAAGTGTATTATGGAAATGAAAGAATTACTACCATGAAACTTTCTGGTTCTGTAAGTGCTAACCCGTTTATATCCTTCTATGTAAAAGCTACTAAAACTGCACCTTTAAAAATCGTTTGGAAAGATAACAAAGGAGATGTTACAGAAAAAGTAATCGATATAAACGTCGGATAATCTCGGCTGAGGGCTATAATAGCCCTCTCTTTTTTAAATTCTTTGAGGGAGGAAAATTGGCTATGAAATTAAAGGGTAAACTATTGCTTTTTGGAGCATTGGCTTTAGCTTCGGCATTTGGCATAAATGAAGCAATTTCGCAAGAAGCTGGACAAGCTATATCAGAGGAAGACTTAGCATTATATAAAACCGGGATAAATCCGGGAGAAGTTTTTGCTCAGGAAGTTGGCGGAAAGCTGTTTAATACGCCAATGGGGAAATCAAATAAATCCTGTGCATCTTGCCACAGTGAAGAAAAGCTTAAAAAAGCTGTCGGAACTTATCCAAAATACAACGAAAAATTAAACGCTGTAATATCACTACAGCAAAGAATTCAGATGTGTCAAAAACTAAACCAAGGCGTTGAAAACCCTTTCCCGCTTAAAAGTGAAGAAAACACTGCATTACTTACATATTTAAAGTATATAGCATCCGGAGAAAAAATTAACGTAGATACATCATCCAACCCGGTTGTTAAAGAGTACTATGATTATGGAAAGTATGTGTTTGAATTAAAAAGAGGAAAAAGAAATTTGTCGTGCCAAACCTGCCATGAATATTTCAAGAAGAGAGCTGTTTCATCTTGCTGCAATAGCAGGACTGTCTTTAACAGCTGAAGATGTTTTTGCAAAATTAAACGATTTAAACCCGGAAAAACTATTTGAGTTTAAACCCGTCGGAAACGTTACACTGTTACATATATGCGATATGCATGCACACCTTAAACCGCTCTACTGGAGAGAACCATCTACGCTAATTTCAGCAAGGGAGCTAATAGGAACTCCTGGATTTTTATGCGGCAAGGCATTTTTAAAATACTACGGCATAAAGCCAAATACAATGAGAGCTTACTTTGATACTTACATCGG
>NZ_ABZS01000053.1 GCF_000173615.1 Sulfurihydrogenibium yellowstonense SS-5
ATTGCTCAAACGATTGAGCTGATTTATAACGAGCTTGACAAAAATCAGAAAGCTATCACAGCAAAAAAAGCTTGAGCTTAAAGATGAGCTTACTAGAGAACTTGCTACAAAGGCTGATTTAGAATTATTAAAGACAGAATTGGAATCTAAGATAGAAATAAGTCATAAAGAGCTTGAAGCTAAGATAGACAAAGAAGTGTTAAAATTGCAAAATGATATACAGAAGCTTGATAAAAAGTTTACAATTATGTTTATCGTTTTGGCATTCTTAATCGTTTTCATAAACAAAGATGCGGTAGAGTTGATAATTAAGCTTTTACCATTTGCAAAATAATCTAATCTCTAAGCTTTTTGAAAAACTCTTTTAAAAGTTTACTACATCTTTCATCCGGAATGTATTCATACTCAACGTTAAATGGAAGTTTTTTATCGTCAAAAACTGTGTATTTACTTAAAACTGCTCCGCCTTTTTCATCCTTTGCACAAAAGACAACTTTTTTAATCCTTGCTTGCATTACTGCACCGGTACACATTAGGCAAGGTTCAAGAGTTGTGTACAATACCGCATCATCTAAACGCCAAGTTTTAAGTTTTTTGCAGGCTTTTTCTATTGCTAAGATTTCTGCATGATACAATGCATTATTTTTTGAAATTCTTTGGTTATGGGCTTTTGAAATTATTTTTCCGTCTTTTACTATGATAGCACCGACCGGAACTTCGTTTTTCTTTAATGCTTTCTCTGCTTCTTTTACTGCTTGGTCTATAAATTTTTTATGATAGTTCATAAATCAAAGATGTTTTTAGATTTGATTTTATCTCTGCTAAATTTTTAAGTGCTTTTGGAATGTAATCTATAATGTCTGTTGCCTTTAGACTTTCTTCTCCAACGTCTTTAACTGCCAAATCTCCTGCATAGCCGTGTAAGTATACAGCAAGTTTTAGAGCATCTTCCGGGCTGAGTCTGTTTATCAATGCTCCAACCATTCCGGCTAAAACATCTCCGCTGCCGGCTGTTGCCATTCCAGGATTTCCTTTATTACTGTAATAAATCTTACCATCCGGTGTAAAAATAACCATTCTATGGAATTTTAAAACTACATAGCTTTTTGTATTAATTGAAAACTCTTTTGCTATTTCTTCATAGTTTTCTGATATTTCTTTAACTGATAATCCTGTTATTCTTGAAAACTCTCCTAAATGTGGTGTCAGTACAGTAATGTTGTTTCTATATGAAAGCTTTTCTTTAAAATTTTCTATATTAGCAAGGTTATTTATTCCGTCAGCATCAATGATTAAAGGCTTGTCGATGGTTAAGAGTTTTTCTATAATCTCTTGATTTGTTTTAGATACGCCCATTCCCATTCCAACTACAATCGAAGAAAATTTACCATTCTGGATGATTTCTAAAATCTTCTCTGGATTTTCACCAAACATTCCATTTTCAGACCTAACCGGAATACTCATCTCTTCAATGAGATTTATTTCTACTACTTGATTTATACAATCTGGAACTATTGCAGTAGTAAGACCGCTTCCTGATTTTGTAGCCGACCTGCACGCCATTATAACAGCCCCTGATTTTCCAGCGCTACCGCCAACAACCAGCACATGACCAAATGTGTATTTATGACCTGTTTTTTCTCTGACCGGCAAAGTAAGATTTTCCGGTGTGACGAGATATCTTTCAGCTTCTGCATATACAGGATTTAAGCTAATATCGGCAACGTACACTTTTCCGCAGTACTGCAATGCCGGATATAAGACATGACAGATTTTTGGATAACCAAAGGTTATTGTTATATCTGCTTTTACAACTTCTCCTTCAACGTTGCCAGTATCAGCACTAAGACCCGATGGTATATCAATACTTACAACAGGCTTCTTACTTTGATTTATCAGTTTTATAACATTTTCTCGAAAAGATTTTACAGGCGGCTTAAAACCCGTTCCAAAAATCCCATCAACGATTAAATCAGTTTGAACAAGATTTTTTTCTAATGTATCAAGATTTTTGTCTGTAATAAACTGATATGTAAATCCAAAGTTTTTAAAGATTTCAAGATTTTTTAGATTATCAGGAGAAAGCTTGCTTTCATTTTCTGCCAAAATAAATAAATATACTTCCTTGCCAAGCTTTGCTAAGTACCTTGCTACAACTACCGCATCACCGCCATTATTTCCACTACCTGCCACTACTGTTATTTTTTCTGAATTTGGGTAATGCTGTAAAATTATTTGGACGGCAGACCGTCCGGCACTTTCCATAAGCACCAAAGACGGTATGCCGGTTATTTCAATAGTTCGTTTGTCAGTGTTGGCTATCTCAAAAGATTTTAAGATTTTCATTTTTTAGCAAGTTCAATTACTTTATTGACAAGTTTTTCTATTCCTTCTGCAACGTCTTTTATTGTCTTTCCAAGCATGTATGCAGGAGTAGTTACGATTTTGTTTTCCTCGTCTACTACCATCTCGTTAACCGGACAAGCCAAATGTCTTGCGCCCATGTCTTCTATTGCTTTAGCTACATCAATATCTGTTCCGATTGTTACAGTTGGTTTAGCTTCTCTTAATGCTGCTGCTACAATAACAGGAGATATACAGATAGCACCTATTGGCTTTCCAGCTTTAAACATATCAACAAGAAGCCTTTTAACTTCCGGAATTACATCAGCTTCAGCACCTTTTTCTAAGAAGTTAGAAAAGTTTTTAGCTACACCATATCCACCGGGCATAATCAAAGCATCAATATCTTCAGCTTTTACGTCATTTATATCTTTTATGTTTCCTCTTGCGATTCTTGCAGCTTCAACAAGAACGTTTCTCTCTTCATTCATTGGCTCGCCTGTAAGGTGGTTGATTACATCCTTTTGTTTGATATTTGGAGCCATGATTACAGTCTCTACACCGGCTTTATCAAGAAAATACAATGTTAAAGTTGCCTCATGGATTTCTGCACCGTCAAACACTCCACAACCTGCCAGCAAAATACCAACCTTCATAATCAAACCTCCCAAATTTTTTATAAAAGATTGTTTCTTTAATAATATTATATACGACGAGCAAAAATTCAATAAAAGTAGAATATTATTTGCACGGCTGCTAAAGACATCTCAGGTTATTCTTCTTCTAATGCCTATTAATCAACCTTTACCTGTCATCGTATAGTAAATATACTAAAAATTTTTTAAACTTTGATAAAATAAGTTTTATAATTATGCGTCGGAGCGAGAAATTCAACAAAAACAGGAGATTCTCCGCCGGCTGCAGAATGACAAATAAGGTTGTCCTTTCTCTGATGCTTATTATTCAACCTTTCTTTGTCATCCTGAGGACGTAAGTCCGAAGGATCTCATTTTTAAATTTTATAAAAATCACTAATTTCTCACGCAAGGTATTTTAAAGCAAGATCTCACTATTATTTATACATCTTCTTAATTCTGATAAAATTATTTACCAAAAACATAAAGCGGAGATAAGCATTGGAGAAAAATAACTTTTTTGTCAAATCACATGGGCTTGGTAATGATTACATCGTCTTAGACTCAGATAAAATAGATTTTGAGCTAACACAAGATTTGATAAAAAAAATCTGCGATGTTCATTACGGGATAGGAAGCGATGGAATTTTAGTTAAATACAATTCAGATGTAGCAGATTTTAAGCTAAGGATTTTCAATCCGGATGGTAGCGAAGCAGAGAAAAGCGGAAACGGACTTAGAATTTTTTGTAAATTTCTTTATGATTATGGCTATATAGACAAAGAAGAGTTTACAGTTGAAACAAAAGGTGGTATTGTAAAAGCGAAAATAGAAGAAAAAAATAGATTTGGCAAGGCAAAAATCATAACCGTTGATATGGGAAAGGCTATTTTTAACGCAAAACAAATCCCGGTCAATACAGACAAAGAAGAGTTTATGTCAGAAAAAATCACGGTTGGAGATAAAGAGTTTGAAGTCAGCTGTGTATCTGTTGGAAATCCTCACTGTGTAATCATAAAAGAAAATCTTGATGAAGAAGAGATTAAAAAGTATGGACCAATGATAGAAAATCATCCACTTTTTCCAAACAGGATAAACGTCCAGTTTGTTAAGCCAATTAGCAGAAATGAAGCACAGATTTTAATATGGGAAAGGGGGGCAGGATTTACTTATGCCTCAGGAAGTTCTTCGTGCGGGGTTGCATCTGTACTTGTTAAAAAAGGTCTTACAGATAGAGAAATTAAGATTAAAATGATTGGCGGCGAGCTTAAAATTAGCATAGATGAAGATTGGAATATTAAAATGACCGGAGAAGTTCAAGAAATTTGCAGTGGCTACATCAGTAGAGAGCTTTTAGAATGAAAAGAATTTTTATAGGCAGTTTTATTGATAGCAAAGGATTAAAAAAGCATTATACAGAGATTAAAAAAGATTTTTCCGGTGTTTTGACAGGTAGTTGGGTTAAACCTGAAAACTTTCACATAACTTATAAATTCTTAGGAAATGTGGAAGACGATAAGATAGAGGATATAAAAAATAATTTGTCTGAATGTATCAATAAAGAGATAGAAACGCAGATAGTCGTTAAAGGACTTGGAGTTTTTCCAAATTTAGAACAGCCAAAGGTTTTATACTTTAAGGTAGAAGAAAACCCAGTCCTTACAGAGATAAATAAGTATGTAGAAAATCAGATGGCAAATCTTGGATTTAAAAGAGAGATTAAAAGATTCCTGCCTCACATTACGATTGTAAGAATTAAAGAAGTAAAGCAACAATCATTTTTAGAAAAAATAAAAAAGTATGAAGACAAAGTCTTTTTTAAACAAAAAATAATAACAGTTGATATAATTGAAAGTACGCTAAATCCAAAAGGTGCAGTTTACAAAAAGGTATGAAAACTTATATAGATAGAATCAACGTTTATGGCTTTAAATCTTACGGAGATAGACATTTAACCATTCCACTTGGTCCGGGATTTACTGCGATAGTAGGTCCAAATGGAGCGGGAAAAAGCAACATAGGTGATAGTATAGTTTTTTGTCTTGGTATTGCGTCAGCCAGGGCAATGAGAGCTTTAAAGCTTACAGATTTAATATTTTCTTCAAAAGATAAATCAGCACCTTATGCAGAAGTTGAGATAGTTTTTAAAAATCTTGGAGCATTTCCTATAAACTCAGAAGAAGTAAGAATATCAAGAAAAGTAGAGCTTAGCGGAAAATCTACATATAAAATAAATGGAAAAACAGTAAAACAACAGGAAGTAGAAGACTTATTAACTCAGGCAGGAATACCCATCCAAGGCTACAACATTGTCACGCAAGGAGATATTTATAAATTTGTAAACATGACTCCCGGAGAGAGAAGAGAGCTTCTAAGCGAGATAGCAGGAATAACCATCTATGAAGAGAAAAAGCAAAAAGCATTGGCAGACTTAAAAGAAGCGCAAGAGAAGGTAGACAATGTAAAGGCAGTTTTAAAAGAGATAGAGCATACACTAAAAAAATTACAGCAAGAAAAAGAAAACGCAATTTTAGCAATAAACATAGAAAGTCAGATAAAAGAGCTTGAAAATAGACTTCTTGGAGCAAAACTTTATCATCTACTCAGTCAAAAACAACAAGCCTTAGAGCATCTTCAAGACATAGAAAAAGACCTGCAACAATTTTATAAATCAAAAGAAGAAAACATAGAAAAACAAAAACAAATATTAAATCAAATCAGAGATTTAGAAAATAAATTAAATGAAATTCAAAACTCATTTTTACCCATAAAAGAGCAGGAAGGTTCTATCACTGCAAGCATCAGAAGTTTAAACGAGAAAAAAGATGCCCTTGAAAAAGATACACAAAGCATAGACTCTAAAATCAAACAGCTAATACAAGAAAAAGAACTGATAGTAAAAGATATACTGAAGCTTGAAGAAGAGATAAAAACAGTTGAAAAACAGCTACCGGATATAGAAAAAGAGCTTTTAGAAGCAGAAAAAGAACTTGAAGAAAAAAATAAAAAGCTAAAAGAGTATGAAATATTTGACTCTTCCGTTAAAAATGACTTGGGAGAGATAGAAAGACAAGAAAAAGAGCTGCTTGACAAAATTAAAGAGTTAGAAAAGCAAAAAGTAGAATATCAGCTAAAATACACAATCACAGTAGAAAAATCAGAAAACTACAAAAAAGAGATTGAAAACCTAAAACAAGAGATTGAAAACATAGAAAAAACCATAGAAAATATAAAATCAAACACAAAAGACAGCCAAAAAGAAGTTTTAAACATCACAAGTGAAATAAACAGATTAAAAGTCAGAAAAGATGTTTTAGAGAAAAGATTAAAAGAAAACAGAGAAAAGCTTGAAAAAAACTTCCAAGAGCTTGCAAAAGTCCTTGCACAGCTAAGCAATATTAGAGAAGATAAAACATCTCTACTTTTTAAAAACATAGAAGGTGTTTATGGAGCTGTTTCAGAAATCATTTCAATAAAAGACCCAAAAGTCCAAACAGCCATTGAAGTAGCAGGTGGCGGAAGGCTTAAAAACGTTGTAGTTGAAAATGAAGATGTAGCAAAAAAATGTTTAGATATTCTAAAGCAAGAAAAAGCAGGGAGAGTTACATTTATTCCTTTAAACAAAATAAAAGTTCAAGACAATCCAAAATTACCTTTGGCAAAAGGCGTTTTAGGTTATGCGATAGATTTTGTAAATTATGATAAAAAAGTTGAAAAAGCCATAAAGTATGTATTTCAAGATACTATTATCATAGATACATTTGACACGGCTAAGGTTCTTGGAATTGGAAATTATAGAATGGTTACACTTGACGGCGAAGTCTTTGAAAAATCAGGAACAATAACAGGTGGCTCAGAAAAGCAAAGCATCACAATCGGAAGGTCATTTTTAGAAGAAGAGAGGAAAAAACTTGAAGAGATAGACCAAAAATTAAAAGAAGAAGAAAGAGCAATAGAAAATGAACTCAAGCTTATAAATCAAAAAATAGCAGAGAATGAAAAAAATCTTGTAAAACTACAAACAGAATCTCAAAGTGTAAACTCAAGAATACAAGAATTAGAAAGGGAGCTGACAAACAAAAATTTAAGAATTGGACATATAGAAAATGAGATTTTCAATCTAAAAAAACAAAGCTTAGAACTTGAAAGCAAGATTGAAGAGATAAACAAAAACATACAAAGCTTAAACCTTATGCTTTCTCAAGTAAAAGATAAAAAAGAAAAAATGCTAAGCCGTATGGAAAGCATGGGATTAAACAAACTAAGAAAAGAATGGGAAGAAACAACTCAAAAAGTTTACTCACTAAGAGACAAAAAGAAAGAGCTTGAGAACCAGATAGAAAAATTAAAATCCAAAGTAGAAAGCCATAGAATAAGAGTGTTCCAGATAGAAAGCGAAAAATCTGCTTTAGAAAAAGAGCTTTACAACAAAAAATCAGATATAGAAAATACAAAATTAGAGTTAGATAGCCTTACAAAACAGTTATCAGAGCTTTGGAAAGGCTTAAAAGGACAGGAAGAAGAAAGAGAAAGGCTGATAAATACTATATCTAATTTAAAAGACCAGCTTAAAAACCTAAGATACGAAGAAGATAACATAAACAGACAGACAACTTTACTTTTACAAGACAAAGCAAAAGCAGAGCAAAAAATAGCAGATTTAGAAGAAGAGATAATCCTTCTTAAAGAAGAATACAGCGGCGAGCCAATAGAAGAAGATGTTAAAGAGATTGAGAAAAAATTAAAAGAGCTTCAAGAAAGAAGAAAAAATCTTGGATTTGTAAATGAAAAAGCTATTGAGGATTATGAGGAAGAAGAAAAAAGATACAATGAAATAAAAGAAAAGTTAGACACACTAATAAATGAGAAAAAAGCAATAGAAGAGCTTATAGAAAGCTTAGAAGAAAAGAAAGTTAAGGCGTTTATGGAAGTGTTTGAAAACATAAACAAAAATTTAGCCAAGAACTTTAAAATCTTATCTCCATCAGGAAAAGCATACTTAGAGCTTGAAAACGAGCAAAATCCATTAAGCGGTGGTGTATTCTTAAAGGCAAGACCAAGGGGCAAAGATGTAAAAAGGCTTGAAATGATGTCCGGCGGTGAAAAAACATTAACAGCTTTATCGTTTTTATTTGCAGTCCAGCAGTACAGACCGGCACCATTTTACTATTTTGATGAAGTAGATGCAGCGCTTGATGATGCGAACGCAAGAAAAGTAGGTCAGTTGATGAAAGAGCTATCAAAAGAAGCACAGTTTATAGTAGTTACCCATAGAGATGCAATGGCAAGCTTTGCAGACAGAATAATAGGCGTATCAGCAAAAGATGGCATATCTAACATTTATACATTGGATATAAATCAAATAAGAGGAGAACAGTCTCAAGAAGTAAATGAAGAAGTTTTAACTTGACATGTAGAAAATTTTTTTGTATATTATTATTTAGATTTTTAATTTTTTTACTGAACCTTGGCAATTGAATAGGTTAGCCCGCACAAGCTTATATTACGTGAGAACGTGAGATGTGAGAAGTGAGACGTTAGAGATTGGTTTATCAATAATTTAATGATTTTTGTTTGATTGATTGATGAGTTGGTAAAATGATTTATAAGTCAGTAAAGCTAAGGTATTGGTAATGTAATTTTATTTTTTGATGTTTGATTTAAGCTTGTGTAGTGATGGTTTGAAAGGGATTTTTTGAAAAGTGAATGTAAGTATTTGTTAAATAGGATTTTTTGATTTTGAATTTTTTAGCTTTTAAATTTTTGAAAATTTGTAATTTTTTATTTTAAAATTTTTTCAGATCGGGAAATTAAGGAGTGATATTTTCCGCCCCTTTCTGAGTTTAGGGTTTTCAGCAGTTGGCTTGTAGCGGGAAGTTAAAGGATAAAATATAATAATATATTTTCTGTATATCGAGGTTTGCGGAAAAAAACTTCAACTTGCAGGTTTTTTAAAAGTTTGGTATAATGGTTATCAGAATATTGATAGAGTAAGCTATAAGCGATTTTATTTTTGAGTAAAAATTTAGCGGGTTACATCTGAACCGTGTGGGTTAGAAAGTTTTCTGAGTTTGATTCTAATAGTTTATTTAAGTCAGTTACATCTGAACCGTGTGGGTTAGAAAGCATATGCAGGTAATAGAAACTTAAATAAAAGGAGGTGTTACATCTGAACCGTGTGGGTTAGAAAGGGTAGAAATCACATGATCGGGAACCACAACAAAATCCGTTACATCTGAACCGTGTGGGTTAGAAAGTTCAATACATCAAAGTTTGCAATCAAGTCAACTTTGGTTA
>NZ_ABZS01000052.1 GCF_000173615.1 Sulfurihydrogenibium yellowstonense SS-5
GTAGACGGTGGAATCAAAACAGGTAGAGATATTATCATAGGAGCATTGCTTGGAGCGGAAGAATTTGGATTTGGAACCGCTTTAATGGTGGCTGAAGGATGCGTAATGGCAAGACAGTGCCATTTAAATACATGCCCTGTTGGAATAACAACGCAGGATAAAAGACTTAGAGAAAAATTCCCAGGAAAGCCGGAGCATATTATCAACTACTTAAAATTTGTCGCTCAAGAAGTCAGACAGTATCTTGCAGATATGGGATATAAAAGCTTAGACGAAATCATCGGAAGAGTAGACCTATTAAAACCTGCTATACCAACAGACCATTATAAAGCTAAAAAATTGAAATTAGACTATGTATTACAAAAACCAGATTTCTCTAAACCTATCAAATGTATTCAAGATACTAATCCGATACCACAGTCAAAACAACCGTTTGATTTAGAAGTATTAAAAGATGTACTTCCTGCAATTGAAAAAGATGAAAACTTCTCAGGTTTTTATGTTTTGAGAAATACTTACAGGTCGTTTGGAACAAGAATAGCACATGAAATCGTAAAGAGATACGGAGATAGAGGATTAAGAACAGGTAAATTAGAGCTTAATTTAAGAGGAACAGCAGGACAAAGCTTTGGTGCATTCTGTGTTCCGGGAATGATTTTATCTTTAACAGGTCAGGCAAACGATTATGTAGGCAAAGGAATGGCCGGCGGAGTAATCATAATCAAGCCACCAAAAGAATTCAAAGGTGAAAGTCATAAAAATGTAATTGCCGGCAACACAATACTGTATGGAGCTACAGGCGGACAAGTTTATATCTCCGGAATAGTCGGAGAAAGATTTGCAGTAAGAAACAGCGGGGCTACGGCAGTAGTTGAAGGTGTTGGAGACCATGGTTGCGAATACATGACAGAAGGAACAGTTTTAATACTTGGAAAAATAGGCATAAACTTTGGAGCCGGTATGACCGGTGGAACAGCTTACATCTACGACCCAGAAGGTGAAGTAGATAGAAAAATCAATAAATCGTATGTAAAAACTGAAGCACTTGAAGAGGAAGACATAGAAGAGATAAACAAACTCCTATTAAAACATGTTGCCTATACAGAAAGCAAAATAGCTAAACATATATTAGACAACTTTAAAGAAGAAATTAATAACTTTGTTAAAGTTGTGGCAATAGAATCTAAAAAACCTGCATTAGACACAGATGAAGCAGTTGTAGGAAAGTAAGAGATAATGAGTTCTTATCTTACTTGCTTATTTCATTTTAAAATTTTAAAATATATCTTAGGGTGAGAAGTTAGTGGTTTTTATAGAATTTGTAAAGGAGATCCTTCGGACTTGCGTCCTCAGGATGACAGAGAAAGGTATGTTGGTAAACATCAAAAAAAGGGTAGCCTTATTTGTCATTATTAGCGAAGCGAAGAATCTCATACTTTTATTGAATTTCTCACCCGACGTAATTGTTTTATTTAAAGAATGGAGGAGTTAATGAAATTAGCTAAGCATTATTTAGTTTTACTCTTAGCATTGTTAATAAGCTTTCAGCTTTCTTGCGTAGGTTCTAATAAAAATGGCAATTCTAATAATTCAAGTACTTCAGAATCTAAAACTTTAAACCTTCCGGAGGCTACTGTTGACCATGTGATAGATGGCGATACAATTGTAGTAATATTTAATGGTCAAAAAGAGCATGTGAGATTAATCGGGATTGATACACCGGAAAGCAGAATGAATAAGAGAGTTGAGAAACAAAGAGAACTTGGAGATGCTGAAAAAGTTATAGAGCTTGGTCAAAAAGCAAAGGAATTTACGAAGTCATTAGTAAAACCAGGAGATAAAGTTTATTTAGAGTTTGACGTTCAGCAAAGAGATAAATATGGCAGATTGCTTGCATACGTATACTTAAAAGACGGAAGGATGTTAAATAAAGAAATTATATGCAATGGTTATGCAATGCTATTAACTGTACCGCCAAATGTTAAGTATCAAGAAGAATTCAAAAAATGCTATCAAGAGGCAAGAGAAAAAGGATCAGGCTTGTGGAAGGAGTGAATGGTGCAGCAGGATAAAAAATTAGACAATACTCAAAAAAAACAATCTATCAAGCACTTTATTGAAACCATAGTTTTTATATTCGTCGTTGTATCACTTGTTAGAGTTTTTCTTGTTCAGGCTTTTAATATTCCTTCCGGCTCGATGAAGCCAACTTTACTTGTAGGAGACTTTATCCTTGTTAATAAATTAGTCTATGGTAACTGGGATGTTGGAATTCCGTTTACTAATATTACTTTTTACCATCACAACAATAGACTTGCAAAGATAGACAGGGGAGATGTTATCGTATTTAAGTATCCTGAAGACCCTTCTATAGACTTTATAAAAAGAGTAATTGCCCTTCCGGGCGATATAGTAGAAGTTAAGAATGATATCGTTTATTTAAATGGAAAGCCTTTAAAAAGAGAGCCGGCAGGATTTTATGAAGAAGAGAATGAAAAAGTGAAAAAATACATAGAGACAACCTATAGAAGCGATGGTAAACCATACTCGTACACTATTATGGAAATAGAAGACGGTATAGGACCGGATTTTGGACCTATTCAAGTGCCACCAAACAGCTATTTTGTAATGGGGGATAATAGAGATAACTCAAAAGACAGCAGATTTTGGGGCTTCGTACCGGATGATTATGTAATAGGTCAAGCTTTTGTGATTTACTTCTCTATAGACTTAAAGAAACCATCTATAAGATTTGATAGATTAGGTAAAGTTATTTATTAGAAGGTTTAGTGAAGGTTTAGTAGTATAAAAACCATATTTTATTTTAGGATGCTTTAAAATTTTAACCAAGTCTAAAAATTAATTAACTTTTGACTGTTATTCTGCAGCAGGCAAAAATCATCAATCCTTCTACATCTCACTTATTCATTGTAAGGACAACTCATAAATTGCCTCTAATTTTCTCGCTTTTTTAAGATAAGGAGAACCTTCGGACTTACAGCCTCAGAATGTTCTATGTTAAATGTCAAGTGCAAAAATTTTCATCAAATGGTTCTTCGCTTTTAATGCACTATATGCCTGCCTTAATAACCCTACAGCCACTAATGCTAACTTAACCTTATCTTTACTTATTAACCTGTCGTATAATTTTCTGAAGCATTTATTAGACCTTAATTGCTGATAATTCTTTTTAGATAATTCTTTTATCTTTCTATTGTAAGAACAGAAAATTTAATTTTAGGCTAAAATTTATACAATTTTAGAAATTCTATATATTGCGATTAAAGGATGGGCAAAAAATGAGCTTACCGAGATTCATAGGAGAAAAAGAAGGTAATTATTTAGTTTTAAAAGACCAAGAATACAATCATGCTGTTAAAGTTTTAAGAGTTAAACAAAATGATTTAATAGAAATCAATACGTTTGATGGTAATGTTTATCTTGCTAAGGTAGAAGATATTAGCAAAAATCAGCTTATAGCCCTGTCAATAGAAAAAATCCCTATCAAAGAAGAAGAATTTAAAATAACATTATACCAATGTATGCCAAACCAACTTTCAAAGATAGATGAAATTATAGAGCCATTATCACAGCTTGGAGTTTACAAGCTAATCCCTGTAATATCCAAAAACTCAGCAGTAAAAGAGCAAGATGTAGCCAAAAAACTTGAAAAATGGCAAAGGATAGCTCTTAACTCGATAAAACAATGCAAAAGACCATTTCCGTTGATTATTGAAAAACCTATAAAACTATATAATATTAAAAGTAATGACGAATTAAAAGTTGTATTTTATGAAAAAGAAAAGCAGAATAAAATTAAAATGCTTATGAATAAAACTTTCAAAACTGTGTCAGTTTTTATAGGAAATGAAGGTGGATTTAAAGAAGAGGAGATTGAATATCTTAAAAAAGAAGGTTTTATTCCATTGTCCTTAGGAGATTACATTTTAAAAATGGAAACTGCTATAATAATTGGAATATGTCAAATTAAGTGTATTTTAGAAAATTAAATTTGGAGGTAATAAAGATGAAAAAAGTAATAGCACTTGGAGTACTCACGGCGTTTATGGTTACAGGCTGTGCAGAAACTTACAGACCATCTCAATCAACTTATGAAGGTGGTGTAATTGGAGCAGTTACAGGTGCTACAGCAGGAGCAATTTTATCTAATGATAACAAATGGAAAGGTGGTGTAATTGGTGGTGTAATTGGTGCCATAGCCGGAGCTACAATAGCGGAAATATCAAAAAGAGGAGCTATAGAGGCAGTTCAAACTAACAAACCGGTAAGATATCAAACTGAAGACGGAAGAGTTGTATATCAGGCAGAACCGGCTGGATACGATGCAAAAACAAAATGTCATAAAGTCCATGAGAAAATTTATGAAAATGGAAAATTAGTCAAAGACCAAGTTAAAGAAGTCTGTGAATCTGAAAAAATAGAAAGAAAATATTAATTAGGAGAAAAAATGTTCCCGGTTAATAGATTAAGAAGGTTAAGAAAAAATGAAAATATAAGAAGGCTCGTTAGAGAAAATCATCTTTTGGTCGATGACCTAATATATCCAATTTTTATAGAAGATGGAAAAGACATCAAAAAAGAAATACCATCTATGCCGGGAATATTTAGATGGTCGTTAGATAGAGTCAATGAAGAGCTTGATGAAGTGGCAAACCTTGGGATTCCAGCAGTGCTTTTGTTTGGAATCCCTTCCCATAAAGATGAAGTTGGTTCGGACACCTGGAGTGAAGAGGGAATAATCCAAAGAGCTATAAGGCATATTAAAAAACATTATCCAAATCTGTATATAATCACAGATGTTTGTTTTTGTGAGTACACATCACACGGTCACTGCGGAGTGCTACACGACCACGATGTAGACAATGACCTTACTCTTGAAAATACAAAAAAACAAGTAGTATCTCACGCAAAAGCCGGTGCGGACATGGTAGCTCCATCCGGTATGATGGACGGAGTTGTTAAAACTATAAGAGAAGCTCTGGATGAAGCAGGATATAAACACATTCCAATAATGGCATACTCGGCTAAGTATGCATCTTCTTACTATGGACCATTTAGAGAGGCAGCAGATTCAGCACCTGCATTTGGAGATAGAAGAACCTACCAAATGGACCCGGCAAACAGAAGAGAAGCGTTAAGAGAAGTAGCCATTGATATAGAGGAAGGTGCGGACATTGTTATGGTTAAACCAGCATTGTCTTATCTTGATATCATAAGAGATTTAAGAAATACATTTAATGTGCCTATCGCAGCTTACAACGTTAGCGGTGAATATTCAATGATAAAAGCAGCCGGTAAGCTTGGATGGATTGATGAAAAAAAGGTTATGCTTGAAACTCTTATCTCTATGAAAAGAGCTGGAGCAGATATAATAATCACATACTTTGCAAAAGAAGTTGCTAAGATACTGAAAAATGAAAAATAAAGTTTTATTAATAGACGGCTCATCTTATTTGTACAGAGCATACTATGCACTGCCGCCTCTAACTGCTCCGGATGGAAGACCAACAGGTGCAGTGTATGGCTTTATAAGAATGCTTTTAAAAACATTATCAGTCTTTAACACTCCATACGTAGCCGTTGCATTTGACCTTCCCGGAAAAACTCTTCGCCATGAAAAATTCAGTGAGTATAAGGCAACAAGAAAAGAGACCCCTGACCCATTGAAGCAACAAATCCCAATATTAAAAGAAATAATCCAGCTTCTTGGAATAAAAATTCTTGAAATACCCGGTTATGAAGCTGACGATATCATCGCTACATTGTCAAAAAAAGCAGAAATAGAAGGCTACGAAGCTATTATAGTTACGCCTGACAAAGATATGAACCAGCTAATTTCAGACAATATAAAAATCTTTAATCCGGTAAAGGAAGAGCTTTTAGATAAAGAAAAAATCAAAGAAAAATACGGAATCTATCCGCAGCAGTTTATAGACTATCTTACAATGATTGGCGATGCTGTAGATAATATTCCCGGTATAAAAGGAATTGGCCCTAAGACTGCTGCTGCTTTACTGCAAGAATTTGGAAGTTTAGAGAATATATTAGAAAATGTGGATAAATTAAAAGGTAAATTAAAAGAATCTTTCAAAGAAGTAGACAAAGAGCAGCTTCAAAGAATGAAAGAAATAATAAAATTAGATGCCAACATTGAGATAAACATAAAAATAGAAGACTTAAAAAAATCAAAACCAGACTTAGAAAAGCTAAAACAAATCTTTCAAGAATTAGGATTTAAATCATTGTTAAAAGATGTAGAAAAAAGTAATTTAAAAATTAAAGAAGAAAAGATAGAGCAAAAGAGCTTATTCTGATGGCATTTACACAGCATGAGTTAATAGAACGATTAAAAAAACATTTTCCTGACCCAAAGATAGAGTTAAATTATGAAAATGAATTTCAACTATTGATTGCCATCATTCTGTCAGCACAGACTACTGATAAGAAAGTCAATCAGGTTTCTCCAATTTTATTCAAAAAATATCCAACCCCTCAAGCCCTTGCAAACGCAGACTTAAAAGACCTTGAAGAAATAATAAAGCCACTCGGTTATTATAGAAGAAAGGCAAAACTTATAAAAGAATGTGCTAAAGCAATTGTAGAAAAATTTAATGGACAAATTCCAAAAACATTGGAAGAGTTAATTTCTCTTCCCGGCGTTGGGAGAAAAACAGCGTCGGCATTTCTTGTGAATGCTTATAAAATTCCTGCTATTGTAGTAGATACACACGTTAAGAGAGTTGCAAAAAGATTAAAAATAACTAATCAAACTAATCCGGAAAAGGTAGAAAAAGATTTGGCTAAATTCTTTTCAAAAGAAAATTGGGCTTATATCTCAAATGCCTTAGTGTTATTTGGTAGGTATATATGCACTGCAAACAAACCAAAATGTAAAGAATGCTATGTTTCTGATATCTGTCCTTATGAAAAAAAGAACCTGTGAGGTAAAAAGATGGAAATGTCAATTCCAATAATAGAAAGACTCAAAAGAGAGGAAAAAGATATTCTTATATTTACACACGAAAACCCCGATTGCGATGGAATCGGTAGCATGATAGCCCTTTATCTTTTCTTGAAAAAACTTGGTAAGAACGTTACAATGGCTATGAAAGATGATTTTCCTTTTGTTTGCGATTTTATGCCCGAAGTAAATGAAATAAAAAAACTACCAATAAATCATAAGTTTTCCGTTGCTATTTTAGTAGATGCGTCAAGCAAAAAACGTGCCGGTACAGAAGTTTATGCAGATGAAATTATCAGAATAGACCATCACATCGGCGGAGAGTTTGAAAGTATTTATGATATCGTAGATGATTTTAGTCCTTCTACAACTGCCGTGATGACTTATGTGCTAAGAAATTGGGATGAAGATCTGATAGATGAAAAAATAGCCACTGCCTTATACGCAGGTTTGATTACAGATACAGGTTCTTTTAGATACAACAATACAACAGACAAAACCTTTGAAATAGCAGAATTTCTAGTCAAAAAAGGTGCAAATCCGCACCATATTTCAAGAATGCTATATGAAAGAAATAAACTCAATGTTTTAAAGTTATTAACAAAAACACTTTCCACATTGGAGCTTTATCATAACGACCAAATAGCGGTTCTGACAGTATTTAGAGATTTTTTAAACGAAACAAATACAAAAGAAGAAGATACAGAAGGTTTTGTAAATTTTGCAAGAAGTGTAGATACGGTTAAAGTTGCTGTTTTAATGATTCAAAGAGAAGATTTAAAAACGTGGAGAATTTCTATAAGAGGAAAGGGCGAGGTTGATGTTCAGAAGATAGCTCGTAAATTTGGTGGTGGCGGACATAAAGATGCATCAGGATGTAGAGTTGTTGGTAACTATGAAGATGTAAAATCTAAGTTGGTTGAGGCAATAGCGGAAAGTATTGATAATTTAGAGAAAATGCAAGTATTACAAGAGATTGTTTAACAATATTCTAAGATTTTTTTAAGTTTACTTTTTCTGAGGTTATTCTAAATCTTTTAAGTTGTATTAAATATATGCGTAAAATTAGTAAAAGCGTTCTAAAATTTTTGCAAGTTTTGCCTTTTTGTCATCCTGAGGCTACAAAGCCGAAGGATCTCTTTTTTAAGAAAGAGCGAAAAAATGAGATTCTTCGCTTACGCTCAGAATGATATTTTTGAGGTACAAATATAGAGATTCTTTGCAGGCTGCAGAACGACGATCAAGTGGTTAATTTTAGACTTAGTTAAAATTTAAAATCACCATCATTTTTTTGCCATTTTAAAAAGAATAATTGTATATGTTTTAAGAACTCTTAAGCTTACTTCTTTTTAACCGCTGCCATTAAGATTGCCTCACAAACTACCTGGTCGTCAACTTTTGCAACGGCTTTAATTTTTCCCATAGATTTTTTAATGTTGATGCCTTCAACTTCAAATATAATTTGGTCTCCTGGAACAACAGGCTTTCTAAATTTTGCTTCTTCTATACTTGCAAATAAAACTATTCCATCTTCTATACCTGCTTTTTTGAGCATCAAATATGCTCCAACTTGTGCCATCGCTTCTATTATTAATACTCCTGGCATTACTGGATTTCCGGGAAAATGTCCTATAAAAAACGGCTCGTTTATAGTTACATTTTTTAAAGCTTTGATTTTCAAGTTTTCTATATCAATCTCCAAAATCCTGTCAACGAGTAAAAATGGATATCTGTGTGGTAAAACTTCCATTATTTTTAATATATCTTCCATTTTCAACCTCCGATAAACACATCTAATAAAACAATTATGCTAAATATTATACTAACAAAACCATTAACCGTGAAAAAAGCTTTATTTATCTTTGATAAATCATTTTCTTTTATAAGTAAATGCTCATAGACCAAAAATCCACTCAAAATAAATACTCCTGCAAAATATATGTATGACAAACCTGCAAAAACTCCTGTTAAAATCAGACAAATAAATGTTATAAAATGAAAAGTTCTTGATATTAATATTGCATTTTTAATACCATATTTTACAGGGATAGAGTAAAGTCCAAAAGATTTGTCAAACTCATAATCTTGTAAAGCATAAAGAATATCAAAGCCTGCTACCCAAAAAGCCATAGCTGTACCAAGAAATATTGCGGATATTTCAATACTGCCTCTTAAAGCTATGGAAACAGCAATCGGAATTAAAAAATAAACTAACCCAAGAATAAGATGAACATAAGAAGTAAATCTTTTCCCGGCTGGATATAATAATAAAAGTAAAATCACAACCGGAGACAACCAAAATGCAAGCATGTTTAATTTATAAGCAGAAAATATAAATATAATTGAAGATATAAGCCCAAGAGCCATTATCTCGTTTGGTCTAACTTCACCTTTTGCAGATGGCCAGTTCTT
>NZ_ABZS01000051.1 GCF_000173615.1 Sulfurihydrogenibium yellowstonense SS-5
TCATTATCTATTGGACTTATTGGAGTTTTTCTTTCATTTTTAATAGGTGCGATAGTGGGCGGAATTGCTGGATACTTTGGCGGAAGAGTTGACAATATTCTGATGAGAATCTCAGAAATTGTAATGTCATTTCCAGGCTTTTATCTTATGCTGACATTAAGGGCTGTATTTCCAATCACATTGTCTTCTGTTGAGGTTTTTCTTTTGATAGTTGTTATACTTTCTTTTATTGGCTGGGCTGGACTTGCAAGGGTCATTAGAGGAATGGTTTTATCTATTAGAGAGCAGGATTTTGTCTTAGCAGCAAAAAGCTATGGTGCTTCATCTTTTAGAATTATAATAAAACATATTTTGCCAAATACTTACTCATATCTTTTGATTGCTGCAACCTTAGCTATTCCGGGTTATATTCTTGGAGAGAGTGCGCTGAGCTTGCTTGGTCTTGGAATTCAGGAGCCTTATGCAAGTTGGGGAAATATGCTTGCATCAGCAAGAAGCATAACTGCCATATCTCAGTATCCATGGATACTTGCCCCTGGGGTTGCTATATTTCTAACAGTACTTGCTTTTAATCTTTTAGGTGATGCTTTAAGAGATGCTTTAGACCCAAAATTAAAAAGATTGATTAAGTAGATAAAGGAGATGATTAAAAGAAGTAATCCATCTGACTAAAGTCTTCAAACTTGACCGGCAAAAGTAAAATTATATCCACACATTCATTAAGGCTGTTCTAAAAAAGTTTTAACAAAGAGGTTATTGCCGTCATTTCTGCAGCCGGCGTAGAATGTCTTTTTACTTCTATTACTTCAAAAAGACATTAAAAGAGAAGATCTTTCACTTCGCTGCTGCTTGCAAAAATCCATATCGTTATTCTGAGGACTTTATTCCGAAGGAACTTATTTTTAAATTTTATAAAAATCACTAATTTCTCGCCAAGGCATTTTGATAATTAATATAAGCTAAAAAAATATTAACTTCTCATCTTTCACTTCTTGCCTTATAAAACTCTAACAATCCTAAAGCCAAGCCAAACAAAACAATATATCCAATTAAAATAAAAATCCTATTTTGATTGAAAAAAGACCTGCCATCTGTAAGATAAACGTAATCAGTAAGCACACCTTCAGTGTTTAGGTTTAATTTACTTTTTATCTTTCCAACAGGGTTTATTACTGCACTAATACCGGTGTTAGCAGCTCTAATAAGATAAACATTATTTTCAATAGCCCTAATTCTTGCCATTTCAAAATGCTGGTAAGGGGCAGAAGTTTTTCCAAACCATCCGTCATTTGTAATATTTACAATTACATTCCCACCTTTATTTACAAAACTTGAAACATAATTAGGAAAAATAGACTCAAAGCAAATGAGAGATACTATCTTCATTAGTTTTTTATAATTCTTTTGAAAAGCAAGCAATTTTTGACCCTCACCCGGAGAAAAATCAATTCCTTTCATATACTCAAAAATCTCTTCGAGAAATTCAAATTTGATTGGTGAATATTCAGCAAAGGGTACTATCTTTACTTTTGAATAATAATCTACATACTTTCCGTTTTCATCTACTAAGAATAATGAATTGTAAACTTTTTCTATCTCTAAGTTTTTATTAAGAATCACGTTATCAAAACCAGAAAGAAATGGAATCCTAATTTTTTCAAACTCTTTAAAAAAATACTCTTTTTTATCGTTGTCAATGAATGGAAAGAAGGGTAATGCTGATTCTGGAAGAATGATTAAATCCGGGTTATCTTTTTTTGCTTTTTCAAATAAGGATATATATTTATTTAAAACGATCATGTCATTTTCTGTATTTCTCTCGATCTTTAGCGTCTCGTCTATATTACCTTGCAAGATTGATACTTTATAAGACTCTCCTTTGTCAGTATAGCTTTCAATCTTACTTTGTCCCCAGAGGAATATCGAAGTGAATAATGCTATATTTAGCAAATTTAATATGATCCATCTAAAATGTTGATTTGAAAACATCATGTAGAAAGAAACAGAAAAATACAATACTAAAAAAGAAAGTCCATAGATGCTAAAAAGTGACGATATTTGTGCAATTTGATTTATGTATGAAAGCATGTATCCGTTTAAATTCCAAGGAAAGCCTGTAAATGGAAAATACTCCCGGACTACTTCTAAAAGTACTATTAGAAATGGTGATATAAAAAAGCCTTTGTAATTGTATCTTTTGTAAAACAGTTTTAACAAGATAGAAAAAAGAACGAAAGCATATAAGCTGTAAGCAGTGATAAATAATAAGAACAGTCCGGAAGAAAGGTATAAATTAATCTTTCCGTAATAATGAATGGCGTATATTATCCAGTAAAAAGAAATTGCAGAAAAAATAAGTCCTGCGATAAACGAGTATAGAATTAGTCTTTTGGTATCATTTTTTTCTATCAAATAAAACAAAAGTCCATAACCAACCAAAAAAGCAAACGGAATATAATAATTTGGCAAGGATATTGCTAAAGTTAAACCAGATATGACTGATAAAACAATATAAAGCATTTTTTAAGGCAAATCTATTTTATACAAGCTTGTTATTTCTTTTGCTGTTTGCAGCAATTCATGTTTAAACAGTCCGTCATAATTTGATTTGTTAAGCCTTGAAATCGGTGCAACTATAGAAAGCGCAGCAACCGGATAATCACTTTCATCTCTTATTACTGTGGCTATCTCTGCTACCTCCGGCTCTAAGCCTTCGAAATCATACTCAAAAATATCACCAAGCTCTTTTTTTGCCCTTAAAATAGCTCTACCCGGTGCAGTTTCAATAGCAGGATATCTTTTAGCAATTCTTGAATTAACTAAAACAGATGATTTACTATCCTTAGAGTAAAAATAGACAATATCATTTTGATGCATCAATGACAAGTAAACTGTTTCATTTGTTTTATTTCTTAGTTGTTTAACAAACTGTTTTGCTTGGTTTAAAATTGTTAAATTTTTTATAAATGAATATTCTAAAAGTAAAGTTTTTACTCCAAGTCTGTAATGTCCTGTTTCTGGGTCTTGCTCTATTAAACCTTTTACTTCTAAAGTTGCAAGGAGTCTAAAAACGTTATTTTTATTTAATCCAAGAATATTACTCAGTTCAGTAACGCCTAAATTGTCTTTTTCCTTCAAAGCTTCTAATAAATCTAAAGCTTTTTCAATAGATTTCTTCGCACCCTTTTTCTGCATTCTGTTATCTTTCTCCGTTTCTTATGTTAGAATGATTATAACACAATTTGATTTTATTATACAGGTGCCAAAAATGGATAAAATAGAAAAAATCTTAGAAAATTTAATAAACTTGCTTGAAAAAGAAAATAAGCTTTTAATAAACGCTATCAATGATGACAAAGCACCTGAAGAAATAATGAAAATCGTTGAAGAAAAGCAGTCTTTACTATCAGAGCTTGCGAATTTTGAAGTAAAAGATTTTGAAAATCTATCCCCAACATTAAAAGAAAAAATAAATAAAATTAAAGAACTTACAGCTATCAATCAAACAATAGCATCTTCCAATTTAAATTTAATAGAAGAAATTTTTCAAGCTGTTTTTCAATCTGCTACTACATACTCATTAGAAGGCGAATCAAAAAAATCTTCAGGTGTTTTGTTAAATAAGAAAATTTAAAAATTAAGGAATAAATGGGAGGAATTAAATGAAAGCTGCTTACTATGACAAATTGGAAGGATATAAAGCAATCAAAATTGGAGATTTTCCTATACCGGAGATAAACGATGATGAAGTTTTAGTCAATATAAAAGCGTTTTCTTTAAATCATCTAGATGTTTGGGTTATGGAAGGTAAATATCCTATGCCTATTCCTTTGCCGCATATATTTGCATCTGATGGTGCGGGTATAGTGGCAAGGGTTGGTAAAAATATTAAGAATGTAAAAGAAGGTGATAGAGTTGTTATTTTCTCCGGTCTTTCTTGTGGATACTGTGAAAAATGTTTATCCGGAAGAGACAATGAATGTAATCAGTTTAGACCTTTAGGAGTATTGGAAGATGGTGTTTCTGCCGAGTATGTAAAAGTTCCGGCTGTAAATGTTTTTAAAATTCCGGACGATTTGTCTTTTGAAGAAGCTTCATGCTTACCAATTACATACATTACGATGTGGCATTCTTTAATCACAAGAGCAAAAATAAAAGCCGGTGACATAGTCTTAATTCATGGTGGGGCAAGTGGTGTAGGAACGGCTGGAATACAGCTTGCAAAATTATTTGGTGCTACTGTTATCACAACCGTCGGCGATGATTGGAAGGTAGAAAAATGCAAAAATCTTGGTGCTGATTATGTGATTAACTATAAAAATGAAGATTTTGTAGAAAAGGTTAAAGAAATTACAAGTAACAATCTTTGTGATGTAGTCATAGACCATATAGGAGCTGAAACATTTAATAAGTCTCTATCCTGTGCTAAAAAAGGCGGAAATGTTATAACCTTTGGTTCAACAACAGGAGCTGAAGTCAACATAAATTTAAGATACGTATTTGGAAAAAATCTAACCATACACGGTGTATACATGGGAACAAAGGGCGAGTTCTCACAGGTTTTAAAGCTCACTCCAAATAAAATCAGACCGGTCATAGATTCTGTATTCGAATTAGAAGATGTTCAAAAAGCTTATGAAAAATTACTAAGCAGACAGTTTTTTGGAAAGATTGTAGTTAAGATATGAGCTTTATAGAGATTAAAAACCTTACTGTAAAAATAGAAGATAGCGTCATTCTTGAAGATATTAACATTGAAGTAAACCAAGGAGAGATTGTTTCTATAGTTGGACCAAACGGTGGTGGAAAAACTACATTAATCAAAGTCCTACTTGGATTATTAAAGCCAACTTCTGGAATAGTTTTAATAGATGGTAAAGACCCATACTATGCAATAAAAAATCATATGATTGGATATGTGCCACAAAAAAGTAAACAAGAATTAGATTTTCCTGTTGGTGCTTTGGATGTTGTTTTGTTTGGTTTAATTGGTAAGAATCTATCAAAAAAGGAGAAATTAGATTTAGCTTTAAGATACATTGAATACGTTGGCATGAAAGGGTTTGAAAATAAAATTTTTGGGCGGTTGTCCGGCGGTCAACAGCAGAGAATCATGATAGCTCGGGCGTTAGTATCAGACCCAAAAATTTTGATACTTGATGAACCGTCCACAGGAGTTGATGTGGTGGCTCAAGAAAGTTTTTATGAATTTATAAAACGTTTAAACCAAGAAAAAAAGATAACCATCATAATGGTAAGCCATGATATAGGCGCGGTTGTAAGCTTTTCACATAAAATAGCCGGCTTAAATAAAAGACTTCACTACTTTGGTCCTGCTAAAGACTTTTTAACAAAAGAAAACCTGCAAAAACTATATTCAGCAGATGTTAGTCTGCTAATTCATTCTGATGAATGTTTGACCTGTCAGCATTTTAATCCTATGATGTTGGAGATACGGCATTGAGTTTTTTAGATATTTTCACAGTTCCATTTATGCTTAATGCGTTTATTGGTGGTCTACTGGTAAGTGTTTTACTTTCTGTTTTGTCATTTTTTATCTATGTTAAAAAATGGTCTTTTATAAATGTTGGGATTTCTCATGCTGCATTTGGTGGGCTTGCAATTGGCTTTTTTGCCGGAATCAATCCAACATTAACAGGCAGTATTTTTGCTGTTTTGGTTGGTATGCTAATAGGATACATTAGCAAAAAAGGAAAGATTCATGAAGATTTGACAATAGGAATTTTACTTTCTTTTTCAATGGCTTTTGGTGTAGTTTTAATCTCCTTTTCTAATAATTATAATTCTGATTTATTTGCGTTCTTGTTTGGAAATATTTTAACAATCACAAAAGAAGATTTAATTTACATTTTTATCTTTACAGTTTTTACCATTGGATTTTTATTTAAATACTTTGACGAAATTCTTTACTGCTGCTTTGATGAAGACCTTGCTTATATTGGCGCAGTTAATACAAACTATTTATACTACAGCGTAATAACGTTGATAGCAATAGCAACTGTTTTATCTATAAAGCTTGTAGGGTCTATTTTATCAGCTGCGATGATAATATTGCCTGCGGCTGTCTCTGCTCAACTTGCATGGCATTATAAAAAGATTATTACTCTTTCTATTATATTTAGCCTAATAATTGTAAGTGCCGGAATAATTCTTTCATTTTATTTTAACCTTCCATCTGGCTCAACGATAGTTATTCTGTACTCTATCGTGTTTTTTGTAATAGTGTTAGGGAAAAAGCTATTATGAATTATAAGCACAGTGAGGTATTCCAAATTTTAACTAAGTCCTATAATTAATTAGCTTTTTAATCGTCATTCTGTAGATGGTGAAGAATCTCTGTCTATTGCCTCTCACTTATTCACCTACTCACTTTCTTGCGTTCTTATAAAGGAGGAGATCCTTCGGACTAAAGTCCTCAGGATTACAAAGAGCCACCAATGGTGTAATTCTGAGGGTTAGCGAAGAATCTCTTATTTTTCAAAAAAAAAAATCAAAAAATGAGATCCTTCACTTCCTTCAGGATGACAACATCATACTTTGTCATTCTGCAGCCGCCGAAGAATCTCACTTTTTTAATCTCTCACTCAACGGACGCTATGAGAGTATTACTGAGTCTAAATATGCCTAAAAATCAAATAACTTTTTTACCGTTATTCTGCACCGATGAAAATCTATGTCCTTTTACTTCCTAATTATTTACCTTCTTCTAAACTTTTTTGATATAGGATATCTTTCGGAATAAAGTCCTCAAGATGACAAACAGAAGTAAAGTTATATTCACATAAACATTCTGCAACTAACAAAAAATTTAGAGAACTCTCTACTTACCATTCACTTCCAAATTACTCTTTACTCTCAAAGTCCAAAATTAAACGGGCTTCTTTTATCCGGTTTTAACATTGATATTGGCTTTCTTCCTCTAAATCCCTCATACAAGCCATGCCAATACATTATTTCATCTTCATCTTCTTTCCAGCAGAGAAGTATCTCTTCCTCTCCGTTTTTTGCCGGAAAATCAATTAAGACGGGGTCAACACCTTTTACCATTACTCCAAAATTTTGAATAGTTTCAACAAGCTCTTTAATTTCATCATCTAAAATTTGGATTTTGCTTTTTGCATATATATATTCAAGCTCTTCTAAGTCGCTTTTTTCTGATAATTCTTTTAATTCTTCATATTTACTAACTAAACTATAAATCTCTTCTCTTTTTTCTACAATCTCTTCAACTAAAACTTTTATTTGAGGTAATACAGCATTGGCTTCTTTAACTGTAAAATATCTCATCATCATGTCACATACTCCTACAATTAACATTTCTCATTTAAATTATATCAAAAAATCCTATCATCAACTATGATAGAATATATAGCAAAAATCACACAGAAGGAAGTCTATGGAAAAAGAAAAACTGCCAATAGAAAAAGATGTAGATTTAGAATTTGAGTACAAAGTTTATGGAATCTATGATTTTCTAAAAAAACATTTTAAATTTGTTTTAGCATTTCTCCTACTATTAATTGTAATAAGTGGCGGTTTATATTACAAAAATCAGGTAGACAGACAAAATAGAGAAAAAGCATCTTTACATTTATCAAAAATTGCTGACTTGTTGTCTGAAAACAAATTAGAGGATGCAAGGAAAGAGCTTGAAAACTTTAAAAAGCAGTATGGAAATACAGACCTTTATAAAGTAGCTCTTGCTTATGAAATATTGATAAACAAAGAAGAAAATAAAGAAAATAAAGAACCTGCAGAAAAGTTAAAAAATGAACTTAAAACCGACCTATCATCAGGCGTTAATGAATATCTTGCATACCTAAAAAATAAAGAAGGTAATTCTAAAGAAGCAAAAGAAATATTAAAATCCATAGATTCAAAAAAGTATAACTATATATCAGCACAGACTCTTTACGCTTTAATTTTAAGGAAAGAAGGTAATTTCCAAGAAGCTCAAAAAATCTTTGAAACTATAAAAAATAATCAAAATTATAGATACTTTTCTTTATTAGCAAAAGAAAATTTATAGGAGTTTTTCATGGAGAAATTGTATGAAGGAAAAGCAAAAATAGTATATCAAACCGAAAATCCAAATCATGTTATCATCTACTTTAAAGATGAAGCAACAGCTTTTAACGCTCAAAAGAAAGATATAATTGAAGGAAAAGGGATTTTAAATAATAAAATATCATCAATCTTTTTTACGCTTTTAAATCAAGCAGGAGTTAAGACGCATTTTATAAAACAGATTTCAGACAGAGAAATGCTTGCATACAAAACAAAAATCATTCCAATAGAGGTGGTAGTAAGAAACTTAGCAACAGGAAGCATTGTTAAAAGACTTGGAATTCCGGAAAAGACAGAATTTAATCCATCGTTAATAGAGTTTTACTATAAAAACGATGCACTTGGAGACCCAATCATATGCTATGAACATGTTTTAGTTATGAAGCTTGCAACAGAAGAAGACGTTAAAACTATCAAAGAAATGGCATTAAAAGTTAATCAAATATTAAGAGATTTTCTTATAAAGCATGACATTATTCTGGTTGATTTTAAGTTAGAGTTTGGAAAGTTAGATGATGGAACAATCGTTGTAGCAGATGAGATATCTCCAGACACATGTAGATTTTGGGATGCAAAAACCGGTGAAAGAATGGACAAAGATAGATTTAGGCTTAATTTGGGAGACTTGGCTAAATATTATCAAGAAGTATTGGAAAGGATAGAAAAATGAAAAAAATTAGAAAAGCTGTAATACCGGTCGCAGGCTTTGGAACAAGATTTTTGCCGGCCACAAAATCCACACCAAAAGAGATGATGCCACTGATAGATAAGCCAATTATTCATTACATTGTAGAAGAGGCTGTAAAATCTGGAATTGAAACTATTATTTTTGTTACAGGTAGGCATAAAAGAGCAATAGAAGATTACTTTGATTACTATCCGGAGTTAGAACAGGTTTTAATTAAAAGCGGAAAAGAAAAAGAAATCGAAATGCTTAGACAAATAAGTAATATGGCAGAATTTGTATATATCAGACAAAAACAGCAGCTTGGACTGGGGCATGCAGTATTGACTGCAGCAAATTTAGTTGGAGATGAACCATTTGCAGTTTTACTTGGAGATGAAATTATCAAAAATGATGAAAAGCCTGGAATTAAACAGCTTATAGATATTTACTATCAGTTTGGAAAATCGGTGATAGGTACGATGGAAGTGTCAAAAGAAGATGTAAGTAAGTATGGAATAGTGGCAGGAAAAGAAGTCATGAATGGAATAAAGCTTATTGAGTCATTGGTTGAAAAACCTTCGGTAGAAGAAGCACCATCAACTACCGCAATAACAGGAAGATATGTCCTTACACCGAACATATTTGATGCATTGAA
>NZ_ABZS01000050.1 GCF_000173615.1 Sulfurihydrogenibium yellowstonense SS-5
TGGCAATGAATAAGGAAGCTAAGAGATGGGCGAGGTCTTCAAAAGATTCTTTTGGAGAGTTTGATCCTGGCTCAGCGCGAACGTTGGCGGCGTGCCTAACACATGCAAGTCGTGGGGCAGCAGGCTACTACCTTCGGGTAGTAGTGCTGGCGACCGGCAAACGGGTGAGTAACACGTAGCTTACCTACCCATAGGTTGGGGATAACATCCCGAAAGGGGTGCTAATACCCAATAATGAGGAGGCTCCAAAGCCCTTATGGGTGCCTATGGATGGGGCTGCGTCCCATCAGCTAGTTGGTGAGGTAATGGCTCACCAAGGCTACGACGGGTAACCGGTCTGAGAGGATGACCGGTCACAGTGGGACTGAGACACGGCCCGCACCCCTACGGGGGGCAGCAGTGGGGAATATTGGGCAATGGCCGAAAGGCTGACCCAGCAACGCCGCGTGGTGGATGAAGCCCTTCGGGGTGTAAACACCTTTTCTGGGGGAAGATAATGACGGTACCCCAGGAATAAGGGACGGCTAACTACGTGCCAGCAGCCGCGGTAATACGTAGGTCCCGAACGTTGCGCGAATTTACTGGGCGTAAAGGGTCCGTAGGCGGTTTAGCAAGTGGTTGGTGAAATTTCACGGCTCAACCGTGAAACTGCCTTCCAAACTGCTAAACTTGAGGCAGGGAGAGGTCGGCGGAATTCCCGGTGTAGCGGTGAAATGCGTAGATATCGGGAGGAACACCAGTGGCGAAGGCGGCCGACTGGAACTGTCCTGACGCTGAGGGACGAAAGCTAGGGGAGCAAACCGGATTAGATACCCGGGTAGTCCTAGCCGTAAACGATGGATGCTAGATGTGGGCTACGAAAGTAGTCCGTGCCGTAAGCTAACGCGTTAAGCATCCCGCCTGGGGAGTACGGCCGCAAGGTTGAAACTCAAAGGAATTGACGGGGACCCGCACAACCGGTGGAGCGTCTGGTTTAATTCGATGCTAACCGAAAAACCTCACCAGGGTTTGACATGCGGTGTGTCGGGTATGAAAGTACCCTAGGCTATGATTATTCATAGCCGCGCCGCACAGGTGGTGCATGGTCGTCGTCAGCTCGTGTCGTGAGATGTTGGGTTAAGTCCCGCAACGAGCGCAACCCTTGTCCTGTGTTACCAGCGGGTAATGCCGGGTACTCACAGGAGACTGCCGGCGATAAGCCGGAGGAAGGAGGGGATGACGTCAGATCAGTATGCCCTTTATGCCCTGGGCTACACAGGCGCTACAGTGGCAGGGACAATGGGCTGCAACGCCGTAAGGCGGAGCTAATCCCCTAAACCCTGTCGTGGTGCAGATTGAGGGTTGCAACTCACCCTCATGAAGGCGGAATCGGTAGTAATGGCGAATCAGCAATGTCGCCGTGAATACGTTCCCGGGTCTTGTACACACCGCCCGTCACGCCATGGGAGTCGGGTTCATCGGAAGTCCCCGAGCTAACCTGCAAAGGAGGCAGGGGCCGATGATGGGCCTGATGACTGGGGCGAAGTCGTAACAAGGTAGCCCTAGGGGAACCTGGGGCTGGATCACCTCCTTTATAGGGATATCCTATACAAAAAACAGCTCATCTTCTTAGCTTCCTTCCTAATTTGCTAAGGGCCTTTAGCTCAGGCGGTTAGAGCGTACCCCTGATAAGGGTAAGGTCAGTGGTTCGAGTCCACTAAGGCCCATAGAAAATGGGGACGTAGCTCAGTTGGGAGAGCATCTGCTTTGCACGCAGAGGGTCAGGGGTTCAAGTCCCCTCGTCTCCATAGCGGTAAAGGAAAAGGAAAATAGGAAATAGTAAAAGTAAAAATTGGTAAAAGTAAAGAAAAAAGAAAAGAGTATAAGTTAAGTAAGTAGGCAAAAAGTAAAAGAGTAAGAAGTAATAATATAAGTAAGAGTAAAGTAGTAAAAAAGGTACCTTGGCAATTGAATAGGTTAGTAGGCTGTAGGTAGTAGATAAGGCCAAGCTGCTAAGGGTCCATGGTGGATGCCTAAGGCAGTCAGAAGGGATGAAGGGCGTGGCAAGCTGCGATAAGCCTCGGGGAGCCGCAAGCAGGCATTGATCCGAGGATTCCCGAATGGGGAAACCCGGCTGGTTAATAGCCAGTCATCCGCGTCAGCGGAGCCGAACTCGGCGAAGTAAAACCTTTTAGTAGCCGGAGGAAAAGAAACCGCAATGGGATTCCCTAAGTAGCGGCGAGCGAACGGGGAAGAGCCTAAACCAGTGTGGTGCCATGGTGGTAGCCTTAGCCACACTGGGGTAGTGGGATAGCCGGCGCAGACAGCTACCACTGTCTGGGGAAGTTACAAAACTGTCAGTTAGCAGAAGTAGCTGGAACGCTACGCCATAGAGGGTGAAAGCCCCGTATGCAAAAACTGACAGTCTTCCTAGCTGCTAATCCCGAGTACCACTGCCCCCGTGAAAGGTAGTGGGAATCAGCCCAGACCACTGGGTAAGGCTAAATATTCCTGACTGACCGATAGCGCAACAGTACCGCGAGGGAAAGGTGAAAAGAACCCCTGCAAGGGGAGTGAAAGAGAACCTGAAACCATGGATCTACAAGCCAGTGGAAGGACTATTAAAAAGTCCGACTGCGTGCCTCTTGGAAAATGAGCCAGGGAGTTGTGGTATGCGGCAAGCTTAAGCCGATAGGCGAAGGCGTAGGGAAACCAAGTCCGAATTAGGGCGCTATTAGTCGCATGCTGCAGACGCGAAGCGGAACGATCTATCCATGCCCAAGGTGAAGGACGGGTAACACCGTCTGGAGGCCTGAACCAGTCGGTGCTGCAACACAGTTGGATGAGGTGTGGATAGGGGTGAAAAGCCAATCGCGTTCCGTGATAGCTCGTTCTCCCCGAAATGCATCGACGTGCAGCGTCAAGCGTTTCCCCCGGGAGGTAGAGATACTGATTGGGCTAGGGCCCCGAAAGGGGTACCGAACCCAACCAAACTCCGAATGCCCGGGAGGATAGCTTGGCAGTGAGACTACGGGGGATCAGCTCCGTAGTCGAGAGGGAAACAACCCAGACCGCCAGCTAAGGTCCCAAAGTGCATGCTAAGTGGAGAAGGATGTAAAGCCTCGAAGACAGCGAGGAGGTTGGCTTAGAGGCAGCCATCCTTTAAAGAGTGCGTAACAGCTCACTCGTCGAGAGGCTTTGCGCCGAAAATTTAACGGGGCTAAGCATGCCACCGAAGCTGCGGGCTTGCTTTAACAGCAAGCGGTAGGGGAGCGTTCCCTGCGGGCTGAAGTCTCACCGTAAGGAGGGATGGACTGCAGGGAAGTGAGAATCCTGGTATGAGTAGCAGCCAAAGACAGGTGAGAAACCTGTCCGCCGGAACTCCAAGGGTTCCAATCCAATGTAAATCAGGATTGGGTTAGTCGGTACCCTAAGGTGAGGGCGAAAGCAGTAGCCGATGGGAAGCAGGTTAATATTCCTGCACCAGCTGTCTGGAGACCAAGGCACGACGCAGGAGGATAGCACCAGGGGAGATTTGGATCGCTCCCTTTAAGCGTCCGAGGGCGAGGAATAGGCAAATCCGTTCCTCATACAAGCCCAAGGCGTGATGAGGAGGCTAAGCCTCGTGCTTAGCCAACTGGTGTGACTTCAGACTGCCAAGAAATAGTGTCGTGGTCGTCGAAGGATGGCTGACCGTACCGGAAACCGACACAGGTGGAGTGGGTTAGCAGCCTAAGGCGCTTCGGGGTAACTCTCCTCAAGGAACTCGGCAAACTGACCCCGTACCTTCGGAATAAGGGGTGCCCACCGCAAGGTGGGTCGCAGAAACCAGGTCCAGGCGACTGTTTACCAAAAACACAGCACTGCGCAAACTCGAAAGAGGACGTATGCAGTGTGAAACCTGCCCAGTGCCCGTAGGTTAAGGGGAGGGGTGATAAGCCCCAAACCGAAGCCCGGGTAAACGGCGGCCGTAACTATAACGGTCCTAAGGTAGCGAAATTCCTTGTCGGGTAAGTTCCGACCTGCATGAATGGTCCAACGATCTGGACGCTGTCTCGAGGAGAGTCCCGGTGAAATTGTAGTGCCGGTCAAGATTCCGGCTACCTGCGGCAGGACGGAAAGACCCTGTGAAGCTTTACTGTACCCTGGCACTGTTTGCCTGCGCATCCTGCGCAGGATAGGTGGGAGCCTAAGAAGTGCCCCTTTCGGGGGGCATGGAGGCGCCGGTGAGATACCACCCTGGATGTGTGGGTAAACTAACCTAGCCGTGTTACCCACGGCAGGGACAATGTCAGGCGGGCAGTTTGACTGGGGCGGTCGCCTCCTAAAGGGTAACGGAGGCGCCCAAAGGTACCCTCAGGTGGGTCGGAAATCCACCGTTAGAGTGCAAAGGCATAAGGGTGCCTGACTGCGAGACTGACAAGTCGAGCAGACGCGAAAGCGGGGCTTAGTGACCCGCATGTTCCGAGTGGAAGGGCATGCGATCAGCGGATAAAAGCTACTCCGGGGATAACAGGCTAATCCCGCCCAAGAGCCCACATCGACGGCGGGGTTTGGCACCTCGATGTCGGCTCGTCGCATCCTGGGGCTGAAGTAGGTCCCAAGGGTTGGGCTGTTCGCCCATTAAAGCGGCACGCGAGCTGGGTTCAGAACGTCGTGAGACAGTTCGGTCCCTATCCGCCGCAGGCGCAGGATACTTGAGAGGAGCCATCCTTAGTACGAGAGGACCGGGATGGGGCAGGCTCTGGTGTACCAGTTGTTCCCCAAGAGCAGCGCTGGGTAGCCATCCTGCTACGGGATAAGCGCTGAAAGCATCTAAGCGTGAAGCCCACCTCAAGATAAGGTATCCCTGAAGGGCCGTGGGAGACTACCACGTTGATAGGCTGCAGGTGGAAGCTCGGTAACGGGTGGAGCCAAGCAGTACTAATCGCCCGTTTGGCTTGGCCTTTTACTACCTACAGTCCTACTAACCTACTGGGTTGCCAATTCCCTGGTGTCCATAGCGGTGGGGAAACACCCGGCTTCCATTCCGAACCCGGCAGTTAAGCCCACCAGCGCCCATGATACTGGCCGGGAGACCGGTCGGGAAAGTAGGTCGACGCCGGGGTTTATTTGTTTTGAATTTTTTATCATAGAAAAATCCGACAAGAAATAATCAATTTTCAAATCACAAAATCTCTTTTCAAATGATCAATTATCTTTAAAAAATCCTTTTTTAATTGTTATATTTAAAAAAACACTGGTTGCTGCCTGATAGACTTAAAAAGTCTTTCTATTGAAAATCAAAGAAATCTATCCATTTTAATCTATTTTTTCATCAGTGTCAGGTGTCTTTGAAGAGTGTTCCAAAATTCTTGCAAACTTACCTCTTCGTCATCCTTAGGCCGAAGGATCTTCTCTTTTGATTTTTCGATTTGAAAAAACACGAGATTCTTCGCCGGCTTCAGAATGATAACATTGATTTTTAGAACACTCTATACACTATAGAGTCAAAGCTTAGAACTTTCTTTATAAAAATAAAAAATTCTTTGGAATGCTGTAAAGTTTGAGCCGATGGCTATTAAAAGAATGCTATAAAAAACCATTCCGGATAAAAGTCCAATGATTAAAAATATTGACCTTTCCGGTCTTTCAAATGCACCTATTTTACATTCATATCCAAGACCTTCACATCTTGCCCTTGTGTAGCTTGTCATAAATGAGCCGATTATAGCCGCTGCACCAATCAAAAAAAACAAATCATCATCCTTATACAGATAAATCAAAACAAAAATTGGAACCACATCAGAGTATCTATCTATGACAGAATCTAAAAAAGCTCCAAAAGTTGAAGTTTTGTTATACTTTCTTGCAAGGTATCCATCAAGCGCATCAAAAATATTTCCAAAAAGAATAAAAATCCCAGCAATAAACAGATAATTTAGATAGATAAAATAGCTTCCAATAAAAATTAAAATCAAGCCACAAATGGTTAGAAAGTTTGGAGTTATGTTTAATCTATACAGAAAATCTACAACCGGAGCTGTTTTCTCTTCCCAAATAGGTTTTATATTTTTTATAAACTGACTCATCTGTTTTTCGCAATGTCTATAAATTTTTTAACTTTATCCAAGTCTTTAACACCTGGAGATACTTCTAACTTTGATGATGCATCAACTCCGTAAGGTTTTACATGGTTTAAAATTTCTTTAAGATTGGTTTCAGACAGACCGCCGGAGATGATTACTTTGTCATACACGTCTGTAATTTTTTTCAAGAGATTTAAATCTATCATCTCCCCCGTCCCACCATAAACACCTTCTTTAAACGCATCAACTAAAACTGTAATATCTTCGTTTTTAAACGTCTTTATTTTTTCTAAATCTGATTCGTTTTTAACTCTGATTGCCTTTATAACTCTATTTTTCGGAAATTTTTTAACAAAATCTAGATCTTCATCTCCATGAAACTGGATAAAATCAGCTATGTTTAAAAGTTCTAAAGCCTGCTCTAAGATTGGATTTACAACAACCGCCACAAGCTTACTATTTTTTAGATTTTCTTTTATTTCTTTAATCCTTTCAATGCCAATATATCTTGGACTTTTTGGATAGGTTATAACACCTATATAATCTGCTCCATACTCTGATATTTCTTTTGCTTGACTTGGCAGAGTTATGCCACAGATTTTAACAATCATCTCACTTTTTTAGTTAAAGCTTCTTTTATCTTTTTCTTTAAACCCGACACAGATAAGCCAAGCTCTTCCATTACTTCCCAAGCCGGACCGGATATGCCAAATCTATCTTCAACACCATGTCTTACAAGGATAGTTGGATAATTTTCTGCTAAAACTTCTGCCACTGCACTTCCAAGACCGCCGATTATAGAATGCTCTTCTGATGTAACCACTGCACCTGTTTTTTTAGCGGTTTGTATGATTAAATCTTTATCAATAGGTTTTATAGAAGACATGTTTATAACTTCTACATCTATACCTTCATCTTCTAGCTCGTAAGCAGCTTGTAAAGCCATAGAAACCATTACACCGCAGGCTATAACAGATACATCCTTACCTTCTTTTAATACATAACCTTTACCAAGTTCAAACTCGTAGTTTTCAGGCAATATTACCGGGAATTTTTCCCTTCCCATTCTTATATAAAACGGCTCTTTAATCCAATGAACTTTTTTAAGAACTTTTTCCATCTCAACGCTATCTGCAGGAACGATTACATTCATATTTGGCAGCGTTCTCATTAATGATACATCTTCATTCATTTGATGAGAAGCTCCATCTTGACCTACAGAAACACCACCATGAGAAGCTACAAGTTTAACGTTTAGTTTATTGTAAGCTATTTGCTGTCTGATTATCTCCCAAGGTCTTCCAGCTATAAATATGGCAAATGAAGATGCATAAACAGTCCTGCCGGTATAAGCAAGTCCTGCAGCTATACCAATCAAGTTTTGTTCTGCAATTCCGGCATTGAAAAATCTATCCGGATAAGCAACATGAAATTTATGGGTTCTTGTAGATTCTGATAAATCTGCATCTAAAACAACCATTTCCGGGTCTATCTTTCCAAGCTCAACCAAGACTTCTCCGTATGTATCTCTTAATGCTTTTTTAGGTAATTTATTTATATCAATTTTTTCAGCCATCAAACTACACACCTCCGGATGTTAATTCTTGGATTGCTATCTCATACTCTTCTTTGCTTGGTGCAACGCCGTGCCATTTAAAGTTATTCTCCATAAACGATACGCCTTTACCTTTAACTGTATGAGCTACAATCATGATTGGCTTTCCTTTTATTTGATTTGCTTGAGTAAAGGCATCTATTATCTGCTGATAATCATGTCCATCAATCTCTATTACATGCCAGCCAAAAGCTTCATACTTTTCTTTTAGTGGATGTATGTTTACAATCTGTCTTACATCTCCATCAATTTGAAGATTATTATTATCAAGAATTGCTATTAGATTATCTAACTTATGATGTCCTGCAAACATTGCAGCTTCCCAAGTCATACCTTCCTGAACTTCTCCATCTCCAAGCATTACATAAACTTTATAATCCTTATTTGCAAGCCTTCCAGAAAGAGCTTGACCGATTGCTACCGACAAACCTTGACCTAAGGAACCTGTTGAAGCTTCTGCTCCGGGAACACCGTGTTTATTTCCTTGCCATGCAGGATGACCTTGCAATCTACTATATCCATCCGGAGCAAATCCCTTTATTTTTCTGTAAGTAGATAATTCTTCTTTTGGTATATAACCAGCTTTTGCCAACACTGAGTATAAAGCAGGTGATGCATGTCCTTTAGAAAGGATAAATCTATCCCTGTTTTCCCACCAAGGATTTTTTGGGTCATATCTTAAAAACCCGCCAAAATATAAAACAGTTAATATATCAATGGCAGACAAAGACCCACCCGGATGTCCAGACTGGGCGTTGTACACCATTGTGATAATATCAATTCTAAGCTCTCTTGCTATTTCTTTCAACTCTTGAATATCTCTCAACCTTTTCTAACCTCCTGTAAATGTTTATGACTTTTTATAATATACGTTGGGTGAGAAATTCAACAAAAACATAAGATTCTTCGCTTCGCTCAGAATGACAAATAAGGTCACCTTTCTGATGTCCATCATTCAACCTTTTCCTGTCATCCTGTGGCCATAAGGCCGAAGGATCTCATTTTAAATTCTATAAAAAATCATTAGGTATAAATATTACTTATTCATTTAATAAAGTTCAAATTTGATATATTAAGCTTCATTAAAACGCTGCCATTATTTGTAAGCTGAATTTCATTGTTTAAACCATACTCAACTGTATAGTCTTTATAGATTATCTTTCTTAAATTTCCTTCTTCATAAACAAGTGTGTACTCCGGTCTGATTATCTTTAATGTATTGCCATCACATTCATACTTTTCGTTTTCTTGGATGCTGAATTTTTTAGATATTAAACTTTTTAAAAGAGTTATATCTGTCAATGGTTTTGCTTGTGGCATATAAAGGGATACTAAGGATAAAATCTCTCCGGAATTACAAGATTCAAATCCTGAAGCTTTGACACATAAAGAACCATCTTTTCTTTCTATTGTCAAAAGATTTTTTCCAAAGGGAGATGATATATACATTTTTTCATTTTCTCTAAATTCTCCTTTTACTAATGCCGGCAAGCCAGAAACCATCGCAGAACCAGCAAAGCTAAATTTATCAGGAATGGCATTATCTTTTTGTTTTATCTCTTTAAACTTATTCTCACAGTAAAAAGGTTTAAATGTAGTTGTAGAACAAGAGTTTAAAAATAAAGCAGAAAACAGAACAATAATTAGAAATTTTAAATTTTTCATCTTACTTACCTCAAATCTTTAAGCTTTCTTAAAACTCTTTCTTTTTGCTTTGGCTCTCCTTCTCCCTTTTTATCTATTAATTCTAAAGCTTTTTTGTAATACTCTTTAGCATCTTGTTTTTTGTTTAATTTTTGTAAAATATCTGCATAATGCTCGTTTAATACCGGGTCATCGGGCATTTTTTCAAGTGCTTTTTTTATCAGCTTTTCAGCCTCAGTATAATTACCTTTTTTGTAGTACCCCCAACCAAGGCTATCTATATAAGCAGGGCTGTCCGGCATTTTCTCGAGTGCTTTTTTAACAAGTTCAATGCCTTTGTCTATGTTTATTTCTCTATCTATGTAGGTGTATCCAAGATAATTTAAGACA
>NZ_ABZS01000049.1 GCF_000173615.1 Sulfurihydrogenibium yellowstonense SS-5
GATGATTTTCTTTTTCTAAACCAAATTGTTCTTCTGTTGGCTTTAAATATTCTTCATAATATAGCAATAGGTCTTTTTCATATTTTTTTAATTCTCTTGTAAGGTCTTGTGCAGCAATCTTTAAAAGTGAAAAGTTTGGTTTTCCAATATGGATTATACCTATGGCAATTTCAGTTGTTATATAATAAATCATGATTGAGAAATCTGTTCCTTCTGAAGATAAAAACTCTGCATTGAAATTCTTAATAGCATCATTTATTTCTAAAGAACGTTCTACCATTCTTGAAAAATAATCTTCTAACTTTTTAGATTTTTTAATATATTTTGAAGCTATAACTTTCCCTTTAGCAAAAACACCTATATAATAAGGTTTTAAATCATTAAAAGGCTTATTTAAAAGATTTTCTAAGGTTTTTACTTCCATATGATTTAAAGCTCACCTTTTTCTAATTTTTCCATAATTGTTTTCAAGCTAATTCTCATTCTTTCAAAGGATTCAGCTAATTCTTCTAATTCGTCTCCGGTTTTTTCTACTTTTATCTCATAATCAAGATTTCCCATGCTAACTTCTTGCATAGCTTGAGATACTACCCTTAGTTTTTTAACTATTATATCACCAATAATTTTTCTAATCCCAAAAACCGGGATTAAAAATAAAATTTGGGATCCTATTAACGCTATCAGAGACTTATAAAGTTCTGATGTTAAAAAGAAAACGAGAACAGCTACAAAAATAGCACCTATAAATGAACCCCCCAAAACTATAAGAAATATTTTGTCTAATACAGACTTTTTCATTTTACTTCCTCCCTTTTTTAGTATTATATACTATAGCTTTTTCGGTAATTTTTTAAAAACTTTAAAATATAAATTAGCATAAAAATTTCTATAATGATATTAACTAAATTCAAAACACTTGATATCCCATGGAAAGTTTTAAATCTACTAAAAATAATTTTAGCTTCGTTTTGTTTCCCTTCACTTAAAATATGGTAATACTCTGATTTTAAACTTTCAGCTATAGGTAAAATTGCCCTATCTAAAGCCATTGAGATTAAAATTAAAACTGCAGTAGCTATAACAAACCACTTTAGCTTTTTAATAATTTCTTTTTCTTTTACTGATAAGACACCTACTAATGTGTAAATGATGATTCCTGTTATCCAACCGGATTTAAAATAAAAGGGAAATATCTTGCTTACTATTTCTCCCGCTTCTTTTGTACTATAATGAGAAAAAAGGTAAGGAGTATATATAAAGGTTATAAATATACTCCCAACTAAAAGACAAAATAATAAAAATATTATTAAGCCATAAATATATTTATCCCACAAGCTCTATCCCGCTAAAGAAAAAAGGTATTTCATATGCAGCTGATTCTGGAGAATCTGAACCATGAACCGCATTTTCTCCTACATTAGTCCCGTAAAGCTTTCTTAAAGTTCCTTCTGCTGCTTTTGATGGGTCAGTTGCTCCCATTATTTCTCTAACTCTTGCAATTACATTCTCTCCTTCCCATACCATAGGAACTATTGGTCCGGAAGACATAAAATCACAAAGCTCGCCATAAAAAGGTCTATCTTTATGTACAATATAAAATTGCCCTGCCTGTTCATTTGTTAATTTTACTTTTTTTAGTGCAACAAGTTTAAACCCTTCATCCTCTAACCTTGAAATAATTTTACCTACAACATTTTTTCTTACTGCATCTGGTTTAGCGATTACTAAAGTCCTTTCCATCTAAAATCCTCCTTTTATAAATTTTTTACAGAATTATGATATCACAGGTTATATATAACTCAAAAGATGTTGAGAATGTTCCAAAATTTCTGTAAATTTTCCTTTCCTTGTCATCCTGAGGACGTAAGTCCGAAGGATCTCATCTTTTGATTTTTTTAATTTGAAAAGAAAAAGAAGAGATTTTTCGCACGGCTGCAGAATGACGGAATAGGTTATCATTCCTTTAGTGTTTATCATTCAACCTTTTCCTTTCATTCTGAGAACCTAAGTCCGAAGGAACTCCCTTTTTAAATTCTATAAAAATAAATAATTTCTCGCCCAAGGTATCCTCATTAATAACTAAATTAACCATTCATTCCAGAAATAGCTAATTTAATTTCGTGTAAAAGTTGAGACGGTGTTTTTATAGGATAGTGTATTTTATCTAAAACTTCTTCTGCGGAGTAGTTTTTAATTTTTACTCCTTTTAATCTTTCTTTTAATGCTGTAGCATCTTGAATTGGATATTTAATACCCTTAATATGTTTTAACACTGTATAAGCCCATGGAACTTCAAGAGCTTGAGCAACTTCTGTAGCTGTAATGCTACAGTAGTGAATTAATGTTTCTGCATCTCTACCTTCTTTAACCATTTTGAACGCAAGCTTAGCAATACCGCCAGCTGTATGAACTCTCAATTCTTTGGCTTCTTCTTTTGCTAATTCTTCCATCTTCTTTATTTTTTCCATTGCCAAGGTTGGGTCAGCTCTTAAGATATTTCTTACCGTGTTTTTTGTTAATCCAACCTTTTCAGCTATTTCTTCTTCTGTTTTTAGATACTCTTCTCTCAATACTATAACATATGCAGCCCTTGCTAAGCTTGGAAGCCATGTTAAAGTTCTATACTCTGTTAGTTTGTTTAAGCCGCCGAGTAAATCGATAGATTTGAAGAATACTCTACTGACAAGATGTTCTAAATCTTTTTCATTAATTTCTGTTGGCGGTAATCCTGTGATTTCAATAACCATTTTTAATACCTCCTATAGGTTCTTTTATTTTCACTAATCCTGTTTCTGTTATTTCAAGGAAATGTGTTCTTGTATCATGTCCAGACATTCTACAACCATCAATTCTAAACAATCTAACAATATCTCCTATTTCTTTTTTATACATTTTAGCTTTATATGGAGAATCTATTAACTCCTTAGCTAAAACCATGGTTCCGTCCACTATATGACCTACTGCATAACCACCTGCAGCTTCAGCTGTTAACTCCTCATGACCGCTTCTTTTTTGAGATACAAAGATAGCAGTTTGATACCATTTTTTCATAAAATTAAATAATCTTCTAACTATCGCCCTTGCTAACATTTCTTTGTTTTCAAAAAGCCCGGTTACTGAATCAATAACTGTAAATTTTACTTTGTAAGTTTTAATAACATAAGCTAAAGTAGCAAGTAGATCCGGCACATTTTCTCTTATTCTTGTTGAAGAGGCTGCATCGATTAAAATTATGTTGTCTTGAAAATCATCAAAATTTAATCCCATAGCCGCCGCTCTTAGCTTTAGAGAAGCAACAACAAAGTTAGCCGGAGATTCAACAGTAATAAATGCTACCTTATCACCCTGACTTGCACGGAAAACGGTAAACTGTTCTGCCATCAGAGATTTTCCTGTATCTGATACACCGGTTAAATTCATTACAGAATACGCCGGGATTCCCTTTAATGACACTTTTTCTAATTTCTTTTTGACTGGTTTTACAATAAAAAATAAATCGTCTAAGCCTTCAATTCCTGTTGGAACTCCATAGATTTCCGGAGCTTTTTCTAAGGCTTGGGAACCGGTAAAAACTGCTGTTAGGTCTGGCTCTGGTTTTCGCTGTTCTTCTTGAGATTCTTCACGATGTTCGTCAGCCATCATATCCCCCTATAATTTAATGGTTTTATACAAAATTAATTTAATGCACAGTTTTACTATTTGCAAACATTTATAACTTAAAACTTTAGCTTAAAACTATTTTTTAACCAATCATGATGTTTTTTGTATTCTGGCATACATTTTTTAAATTCATTCCAAAAATTTTTGCTATGGTTAAGTTCTTTTAAATGAGAAAGTTTGTGAACGATTACATAATCAATCACTTCTAAAGGTGCTAGTATTAAACGCCAAGAAAAATTCAAATTACCTTTTGCTGAACATGAACCCCATTGCTTGTTAGCATTGGTTATTCCTACTTTTTTAATACTGTATCCACATTTTTCAGCCCAATATTTTACTCTGTTAGGAATAATAATTTTAGCTTGTTTTTTATACCAATCGATAAATATTTCTCTTCTTTGATTTTTATAATCCTTTGATAAATAAAATCCATCTTGAAATTTTAACGGAGTTTCAAGATTTTCCACGATGTAAAGTTTATAAGCTTTACCAATATAAAGGAATTCTTCTCCGGCAACAAACTGTTTAAAATTAATTTCTTTGATTTTTTCCAATTCTTTTAATTTTTTAAGAATTTTATCTTTATGTTGTTCAATGATTTCAATGATTAATTTATTTGTTGCTTTTTTAGGAGCTTTCACAATTATGGTTCCATTTTCTGTAGGCTTTATTGCTATAGTTTTCCTGTTTGACTTAATTATCTTTTCAATTTTAATATCCTTCATGACATCATATATTTTATCAAATTAGAAAAGTGTAATAACATCTTGTCAAAAAAGGTAAGAATAATCAAGATTTTAGCTTTTGTTTTGGAGCTGTTTATAAAACAAGAGAGAAATTCTTATCTTGAAAAGAATGATTTTAGCAAAGTAAGCATATAAGTCCAAAGATATATAGAGACTGTTCCAAAAATCCAAATCGTCATTCTGCAGCCGTGTTGAGAATCTCATTTTCTTTTCAAATTAAAAAAATCAAAAAATGAGATCCTTCGGACTAAAGTCCTCAGGTTGACACAGGAGGGTAAGCTTACGAGAATTTTGTAAGATATATAAAGGTTAAATTTAGACTACAATTTTATTAAAATCTTACAAAAATTGTTATCCAATGGATACTCGGAAAGTAAAAATAGATTCTATATTTTATGAAAAGAGTTAACGATTTCAAAACAAGAAAGCTTCCACCAAATGTGTACACCCTCGATTAAAAAACAAAATAAGAAAAACTATCGTTTGAAATTGAAAAAGTCCGAAACTGCTTTTAAAAACGCTTCTTACGAAATTTTACGAGTGTTTAATAAAAAGTTTTCTATCCGGATACATAATTGTTGACAAGTTTCTTGTTTTGGATTTTTTGATGTCTTTATCAATTATTATTTTATTATTTTTCTATGTTTTACAAGTCTTTTGCTGCATCCTTTACAGTTTTATTTCATAAAGGACATCAAATTTTTAAGTTTTTGAGTTATAATTTTATACTATTCTTGTTACAAATTAATATCTTAAAAAACTATATGGAGGTAATACATTGGTAAAAGTTGCATGGAGCACCACACATCAGGAATTTATAATATCGGACCATTATTATTTTTCAAAATTACAAAGATACGCAAAAGAAAATGACATTCATGTTGATGAAGTTGATGAGTTTGAGAAATTTGCAGATTATGATGTAATAATTTTTAACTATCCTGAAATTCCTTTTAAAAAAGAAGAAGTTGATTTTATACAAGAGCTTGTAAAGAAGGGCAGAAAAGTTGGAATCTTTGCTTACTACAAAAACGAGGATAGAATAGCAGACACATGTAATACAATGTCTGAAAGATTTGGAATCAAGTTTAACGGTGATATCATCACAGATGATGTAAATAATTATGATAATGACAATTTATTGATTACTACAACAAAAACATTTGAAAAAATGAAAGAAAGAGGGATTGAAAAGGTTATTTTAGCTTGTACAGACTCTTTAACCATAACAGGGAATAACGTTCAAGCTTTAATTCACGCTGAAGATACTGCCAAATCTTTACTTGGAAAAGAGAAAATATTATTTGCAAGTTATATGGACCCATCAGGTGGTTGTTTTGTTGCAGGCGGCACATGTGTATTTTGGGATAACTATTCAATAGATTTATACAACAATAAACAACTGTCTATCGCATTACTCAGCCATAAGAAATGATAAAAGAAGGTGATACGGTTCATTTAAGGGGCAGAAAAAGCTCTTTTTTCATAATTTTAGAAAGGGGAAAGGAGCTTTCTACCCACCTTGGAAGCATTAAACATGATGATATAATCGGTAAAAATTTTGGAGAAACAGTTTTTACACATAAAGGTGAGCCTTTTATCTTAATTCGTCCTACTCTTTATGAGCTTATAATGTTTGGGATTAAGAGATATACTCAAATCATCTATCCAAAAGATTCTGCTTACATAACATTAAAACTTGGTCTTACAGATGGAATGAAAGTTCTTGAGTCTGGGATTGGTAGCGGTGCATTAACTATCGTAATGGCAAATGCAGTTAAGCCAAAAGGTAAAATTTATGTTTATGAAAAAGAAGAAAAATTTTTAAAAAATGCATTAAACAACCTAAAACTTGCAAAGCTTGATTATGTAGTACAGCCACATTTAAAAGATCTATCAGAAGAGATAGAAGAAAAAGATTTTGACGCTGCTTTTATAGATGTAAGAGAACCTTGGCTTTATTTAGAAAATGTAAAAAACGTTTTAAAGCCTGGTTCGATGATAGGTTTTTTGGTTCCAACAACAAACCAAGTCTCAGAAGTATTAAAAGAACTAAAAAAATTAGATTTTATAGATTTGGAAGTAGAAGAGATTTTACTTCGTCAGTACAAACCTGTTCCGGATAGACTTAGACCGGAAGATAGGATGGTAGCCCATACTGGATATCTAATTTTCGCAAGGAAAGGAAATTAAATGGAAAGAAGGCAGTATATAGAGAAAGCTAAAAGAATTGTAATTAAAATAGGTTCTCAACTTCTTGAAAAAGACAATGATATAGACACTGAGTTTATCTCAGACCTTGCAAGACAGATATCTTTACTAAAAGACAAAGAGATTATTATCGTTTCATCCGGCGCAGTTTTAGCAGGAGTCAAAAAATTAAAACTTCCATCAAGACCAAAGAACATCACAGAAAAACAAGCAGTAGCAAGCGTTGGACAGGCATATTTGATGCAAATCTATGATAAATTTTTCTCAGAGTATAATCTCATTATAGGACAGGTACTACTTACAATTGAAGGGCTTCAGGAGAGAAAAAGATATCTTTATGCAAAGGAAACTTTAAATAAGCTTATAGAGTTTAATGTTGTTCCAATCATAAATGAAAATGATGCTATTGCAGTTGAAGAAATTGTATTTGGAGACAATGATTTTTTGGCAGCACATGTATCGCTACTGACAGATGCAAATCTATTAATAATTCTTTCTACCGCCGGCGGTCTTTATACAGATGACCCCTCTAATCCGGACGCTAAGCTGATAGAAGAAATTAAAGCAGATGTAGACGAAGCTTTAAACTTTGCGAAAAGCTCAAAATCTAAATTTGGCAGCGGTGGAATGAGAAGCAAGCTTGAAGCTGCAAAAATTGCCACTCAACACTCAATTCCTGTAATCATTGCGCCAAAGAAAAAAGATATAATAGTTGATATTTTATCCGGAAATAAAATAGGAACTTTTATCCATCCTCACAAAGCAAAAAAGTCAAGCAGTAAAAAAAGTTGGCTTGAGCTTTTATCTTATCCAAAAGGAAAGCTGATTGTCGATGCTGGTGCAGAGAAAGCTTTAAAAGCGGGAAAAAGTTTGCTTCCAAGTGGAATTAAAGAAGTTGAAGGAATATTCAATCAAAAAGATGTAGTAGCTATAGCTAACGAAGAAGGAAACATTATCGGCAAAGGAATTGTAAATTTAGGCTACAAAGAAATTAAAAAGATAAAAGGTCTTAAAACAGAAAAAGCAAAAGAAATTTTAGGAAAAGATGTTGAGGAAGTTATACACGCAGATAACATTGTCATCTTTTAGAGGATAGAAAAATGAAGAAGAAGATCTTGATCGGAATAATAGCGTTGATAGTAATTTTTTATGTCATCTCTGCTTTGCGTTATGAATCTCAGCCAAAGGTTGGACTTATAAGAATAGAGGGAACCATTACAGATTATTTAGACACTGTGTCTATAATCTCACAAGCAACAAAAGATGAGAGTATCAAAGCTGTTGTGATTGATGTTGATAGTCCTGGCGGTGCTGTTGGTGCATCTCAGGAAATTTACAGAGCTATTGAAAAATTAAGAGAAAAAAAGCCTGTGGTTGTATCAATGGGAAACGTTGCTGCATCTGGAGGATACTATATCTCAGCTCCTGCTAATGTAATCTATGCAAACCCTGGAACAATAACAGGAAGCATTGGTGTAATCATTCAGCATGTTGATGTAAGCGAAATTTTAAACAAATTTGGTGTAAAAGTAAATACAATTAAAAGCGGAGCTAATAAAGATATTCTGTATCCAACAAAACCTTTACTTCCTGAGCAAAAAGCATTGCTTGAAAAAACTGTGATGGATGTTTACGATCAGTTTTTAGATGCAATTGTAAAATATAGACCTATCAAAAAAGACATTTTAAAAAGCTATGCCGATGGAAGAGTATTTAGTGGAAATGAGGCAAAAGCTCTTGGGCTGGTTGATAAAATAGGAAACATTCAGGATGCCATCTCGGAGGCTAAAAAACTTGGAAAGTTAAAGGAAGATGCACCTGTAATAGAACTTAAACCTAAAAAGTCATTACTGGATGAGTTTATGAATTCAAAGTTTGGAATGGAAAAGGTTAAATCAGGAATTTATTATATGATGTCCTTCTGATATGTATCATAACAACAAAAGTTTTTATGTAATATTTTAAATAATGAAAAATTCATTTAGGAGGAATTAAACATGTCAGTACAAACAGTAAACTTTATCGTAACAGAATCGGCTGCTAAGGAAATAAAAAGAATAGCAGACGAAAACCAAATTGAAAACCCAATTTTAAGGGTTAGAGTAGTTCCTGGTGGATGCTCTGGATTCCAGTATGCAATGGGATTTGATGATGAAATTGCAGAAAATGATAGAGTAGTTGAAGCTGAAAATGGCGTAAAAATCGCTATTGATGAATTTTCAGCTCCTTATATCAATGGAGCAGTTTTAGATTACGTTATGGACTTTATGGGCGGCGGATTTACAATTAAGAATCCAAACGCAGTAAGTTCTTGCGGTTGTGGAAGCTCATTCTCTTGTGGTTAATCTTTAACTAATAAATTCTGCACCGCTTAAGGCGGTGCTTTATTTTATAAGCAACCTATAATAACTCGGATAATGGACAAGAGATAAAATTAAAGTCCTAAATTCTCAGTTAAACTCAATAATTACAAATAAGCCACCTTTTCCTTGATGCTTATAATTCAGCCTTCTTTTAATGTTATCCTCGAGGACTATAGTCTTAAGGATGTATAAATCTAAAATTAATTTATAAAAATACAATACCTCGGGCGAGAAATTCAATAAAAGTAGGAGATTCTTCGCCGGCTGCATCATGACATCTAAGGCTATCCTTCCTTTAATGTTTATCATTCAATCTTTGACCGTCATCCTGAGGACGTAAGTCCGAAGGATCTCTTTTTTAAATTTTATAAAAGCCACTAATATTTACTTATTTTTGGGTCTAAATGATTTAATTTTATTAGGGTCTGTGTCTATGTATGCTCCTTCTATAAGGTCAATACAATAAGGGATTGCTGGCATCACAGCATCTAAGCATAATTTTATAGATTGAGGCTTTCCTGGTAGATTTACAATCAAGCAATTTTTTCTTATTCCGGCTGTTTGTCTTGATAATATTGCTGTTGGAACTTGAGATAGTGATACTTGTCTCATTAATTCGCCAAAACCGGGCATCATTTTTTCACAAACAGCTTCAGTAGCTTCAGGTGTTACATCTCTTTTTGCAGGACCGGTTCCACCTGTTGTTAGGATTAAACTGCATCCTTTATTGTCTATCATATCCATAAGTTCTTCTTTAATAAGCTCTAACTCGTCCGGAATCACTCTATAATCAACTTCAAAAGGTGTTATCAAAACGTCGTTAAGATAATCTATGATAGCTTTTCCGCTAATATCT
>NZ_ABZS01000048.1 GCF_000173615.1 Sulfurihydrogenibium yellowstonense SS-5
TACGGACCTATGGTAGTAGCAAAAGAAGAGTTTCCGGCTAACGAATTAAAGAATAAAACAATAGCTGTTCCCGGTACGCTGACATCTGCGTTTTTAGCCTTAAAACTTTATGAGCCAGATATAAATTATGTAGTATTTCCATTTGACCAAATTATAGATGCTGTAAAGGAAGGAAAGGTTGACGCCGGGCTGATAATTCACGAAGAACAGCTAACTTACCAAGACGAAGGTTTAAAATGTATTGTTGATTTAGGAAAATGGTGGTATGAAAAATCAGGAGGTCTTCCGCTTCCACTTGGTGGCAACGTAGTCAGAAAAGACCTTGGAACTGAAGTAATGAAAGAAATTTCCGAAATATTAAGGGAAAGCATAAAGTACTCCTTAGCACACAGAGATGAAGCAGTTGAATATGCATTAAAATATGCAAGAGGAATAACAAAAGACAAGGCAGATAAATTCATAGGAATGTATGTGAATGACTTAACAGTAGACTACGGAGAAAGAGGGAAAAAAGCAATAGAACTATTTTTAAAAGAAGCTTATGAGAAAAAAATAATTCCAGTTTTACCAGAGATTACTTTCGTATAACAAAGAGGTATTGACGATGAGGATATTATATTTAGGTAAAAGTGAAGAGATATATACAATATTAGATGAAGTAGCTTCACTTAGTCAATCAGAAGTAATAAAAATAGGGTCAGTAAAGGAAGCATTGGATATTTTGGCAAAGGATAGAAATTTCCATGGAGTGGTAGCTCATCCAAAGGTTGACAACATTCCTTCGCTCCAAGTTTTAGCATTTATGAAAAGAGATGAATCATTAAAAGATGTTCCATTTATTATAATAGCAGAGAATATAACAAAAGACGATACAGATTATTACAAAGCAATGGGCGCAGCTGAAGTTTTTGAAATACCTTTTAATCCTTTAGAAGTATTTTTAGTAATTACAAATAAATTAAAAGATGCGAAAGGCGAAGAAGTAGTCAAACAAATTCTTCATGAAGCTAAAAAAGATAAATCTATCTTATTAAAGATTATAGAGCTTATTAAAAAATTATTTGGAAAAAAGTAAGTTGAGTGAACTCCAAAGCTTTGAAGATTGGAAAGAAAAACTTAGAGAAGAGTCTATAAAATCGGATGTATGCGTTTTGGTAGAAGGAATTAATGATTTGAGAAAGTTATCAAACTATGGAATACAGAATATAATCGTTCTAAAAGGTCAGAGATTTTATGATGTTGCCGAGAAAATCTTAGAAAAGTACAATAAAGTAATAATACTTTTTGATTTGGACAAGCATGGAAATAAAATGGTTCAGCAGTTTAAAAAGATTCTTGAAAATGAAGGCATAGAAGTAGATTTATCTTTTAGAGAGTTTTTAAAAGGTTTAAATATCGAAGAAATAGAAAATTTACCGTAGGCAGCATTGAGAGTTCTGCAAAATTTTTGAAAGCTACAGAATGTATTAGGTATAGCTTTACCTTTATTTTTAAAATTATAAAGATTTTTATCTAACAGATTTCTTCTTCTAAAAAGAGGAAAAAGGAGGTACTTCGCTTACGCTTAGAATGGCATCTTAGGTTATCCTTTCTCTGATATTTATTAATCAACCTCTGACAGTCATCCTGAGGACGTAAGTCCGAAGAGTCTCATTTTTAAATTTTATAAAAAACACTAATTTCTTATCCCGAGGTATGTTAAAATAACTATTTATTATATTAGGAGTTAAGAGTTGTTAGCCAAAAGAATTATACCTTGTCTTGATGTTGATAAAGGAAGAGTTGTAAAAGGTGTCAATTTTGTGAATCTTATAGATGCAGGAGACCCTGTTGAAATTGCATCTGTATATGATAAAGAAGGTGCAGACGAGCTTGTATTTCTTGATATAACTGCATCATCTGAAGATAGAAATATAATTTTAGATGTTGTTAAAAAGACAGCGGAAACTGTTTTTATGCCTTTAACCGTTGGTGGTGGTGTTAGGTCGTTAGAAGATATTAGAAAGCTTCTTGAAAATGGTGCAGATAAAGTTTCTATCAATACAGCAGCTGTAAAAAATCCATCTCTCGTAGAAAGTGCAGCAATTAGATTTGGCTCTTCAACTATCGTAGTGGCGATAGATGCTAAAAAAGTGGGAGAAAACAAATGGGAAGTTTACATTCACGGTGGAAGGACCCCTACAGGAATAGACGCGATAGAATGGGCTAAAGCGGTAGAGAGCCTTGGAGCTGGCGAAATACTTCTTACTTCTATGGACAAAGATGGAACAAAAAGCGGATATGATATAGAACTTACAAAAGCCGTTTCAGAGACTGTTAAAATACCTGTTATCGCATCCGGTGGAGCCGGCAACGTTCAGCATTTTTATGAAGCATTTGAATATGGAAAGGCTGATGCATGTCTTGCTGCATCTTTATTTCATTTTAAAGAAATAGAGATTTCTGAGCTTAAAAGCTTTCTAAAAAATAAAGGTATAAATGTGAGGTTGTAAAATGGAAAAGAAAGTTTTAATATACGATACAACTCTTAGAGATGGTACTCAGGCTGAGGGTGTTAGTGTTTCTGTTGAAGATAAATTAAGAATAGCAGAAAAACTTGCAGATTTTGGTGTTCATTATATAGAAGGCGGATGGCCAGGCTCTAATCCAAAAGATATGGCATTTTTTAAAGAGGCTAAAAAACTAAATCTTAAAAACACAAAGCTAACAGCATTTGGTTCTACAAGAAGAACAAACTTAAAGGTCGAAGATGATCCGCAGATTCAAGACCTGATAAAGGCAGAGACACCTGCTATTACAATTTTTGGGAAATCATGGGATCTACATGTTAATGAAGCACTTAAAACAACCTTAGAAAAAAATCTTGAAATGATTTACGATTCTATCGTCTATTTAAAAAAATACACTAACGAAGTAATATTTGATGCTGAACACTTTTTTGATGGATTTAAAGAAAATCCTGAATATGCAATTAAAGTTTTAAAAACAGCACAAGAAGCAGGAGCAGATTATTTAATACTTTGTGATACAAACGGCGGAAGTCTTCCAACAGATATAGAAAAAGCTTTTAAAGCTGTAAAGGACGCCGGAATCACTGCAAAACTTGGAATTCATACTCATAATGACTCAGACACAGCTGTTTGGAACTCAATTGTTGCAGTCTTAAATGGAGCTATTCAAATTCATGGAACTATAAACGGTATTGGTGAAAGATGTGGAAATGCAAACCTTTGTTCTATAATACCAAACCTTATGTTAAAACTTGGATATGAGGCAATACCAAGAGAAAATCTAAGAAGATTAAAAGAAATTTCAAACTTTGTCTCCGATATTTTAAACATGCCTGTTCCTAAAAATATGCCGTATGTAGGAGATAGTGCGTTTGCTCATAAAGGCGGTGTCCACGCATCGGCTGTTCTTAAAAATCCAAGAAGTTATGAGCATATTTTACCTGAAGAAGTTGGAAACAGAAGAAAAGTTCTTGTTTCAGACTTGGCAGGTAAGAGTAATATTATTTATAAAGCAAGAGAAATAGGTATAGAAATAGATGAAAAAGATGAAAGATTAGTATCTCTTGTTCAAGAAATAAAAGAGCTTGAGAATCAAGGATATCATTTTGAGGCGGCAGAAGCGTCCTTAGAATTACTTATAAGAAAACATCTTGGAACGCTACCAAAGTATTTCGACCTTGATGCTTATAGAGTTTTAATAGCACGCAGATATACAGACAAAACACCTATATCTGAAGCTACTGTAAGAATAAGAATAGAAAATCATTATGAGCATACAGCATCCCTTGGACATGGACCGGTTAACGCACTTGATAATGCTTTAAAAAAAGCTTTAATATCTAAGTATCCATCTTTAGCAGAGGTTGAGCTTATAGACTACAAAGTTAGAATCGTGAATGAAAGTGGTGGAACAGCAGCAAAAATAAGAGTGTTGATCGAAAGTAGAGATAAAACAAAAAAATGGGGTACTGTTGGAGTCTCAGATAACATTATAGAAGCATCTTGGCAGGCTGTTGTAGACAGTTTTATTTATAAATTGGTTAAGGATAACATACAACCAGCATAAAAAAGTAAAATGAGAGATTTTGGTTTTCGTAATTGGACTTGTTTTAATTTTTTCATTCACATCTTTTGCAAGAGTTATTAAAATTTGGGACTTATGCGAAACTTGCAAGACATTTGGATGGTTATTTTTTGTGTAATAGAATGAAAAAGAAATGATTTAAAACGACGAACAGGATAGGAGTTAGAGTGGAAAACAAAGAAAGTATACAACCTCACGATTGGTTTTTTAAGCAAGTATTCTCAAACTCAAAAAACGTCCAAGACTTTCTTAGTATTTTTCTACCCGACCTGTCTCAAAAAATACAGCTAAGCTCCTTAGAGTTAGTACCATCAGAAAAATTCTCAAACAATCAGAAAAAACATTTTCTTGACCTGCTTTACAAATGTAAGCTAAACGACAAAGAAGCATATATAAGATTAATATTTGAACATAAATCATATGTAGACAAAAAACTACCACTTCAGCTTATGCAGTACAACGCCGTTATTTGGGAAGAAGCATTAAAAGAAAAAGATTACTATCCACCAATCATAAACATAGTCTTTTATCATGGACAGACAAAATGGAACTTTCCGACAACCATTCCAGATATAGAAGATGAAGAGTTAGACAAATACATCCAAAAACTTAACTATATCCTCATAGATCTAAACAAAATAGAAGATGAAAATCTAAAAAGGTACTTAAAGAAAAATGTTGATTTAATCATGGAAATATTGATAATGAAGCACATTCATGATAGGTTAGAAAGGATAAAAACTTTACTCAAAGATGTGATAGTTGAATGTTCGGAAGATTGTTTTGTTATAATTCTTAATTATCTTGTATTAGTAAAAAAAGATTATGAGAAAGTTAAAGAAGTTTTTAAAGAGATAACAGGAGGTGAAGAAAAGATGATGTTATTCACTGAAAAATTGAAAATGGAAGCAAGGATGGAAGGAAAAATAGAAGGAAAAATAGAAAGTTTAAGAGAGAATATAATAGATTTGATAGATGTAAAGTTTGGAGTAGTTGATAAATCTATAGTAGAAAAAGTTAATCAAATAGATAATATAGAAACTCTAAAGCAAATTTTAAGATTAGTTGGAAAAAGTCAAAGCTTGGATGAAGTAAAAGAAAAGCTAAGTAGTTTATAAATATTAGAATTGAAAAGTCAGAAATAGCTCAGAAATATAAAGAATAAAAGGAGGCAGAATTGACAAACGACAATGTTTATATTTCTGTTATCCACTATCCGGCAAAGAATAAAGAAGGAAGATGGGTATGTACATCATTTACAACCTTAGACTTTCATGATGTAGCAAGACCGGTAAGAACATATGAACTCCAAGCATATTACATAGTCCAACCATTAGAAGCGCAACAGTTTATCATCAAAGAACAACTTAAATATTGGACAGAAGGATTTGGCTCTAAATTCAATCCAAAAAGGTCTATGGCCGGTAGTATGGTAAGAGTTGTCTCATCCATTACACAGATGCTTGAAGAAATAAAGAAAGAAAAAGGAAAATATCCTAAGTTAATAGGTACGTCTGCAAAAAAATACCCACAAACTGTAAGTTATGGTGAGATGAGAGAAATTCTGAAAAATAAAGATGAAATATTTTTGATCCTTTTTGGCACAGGTTGGGGAATGCCTGAGGAGTTAGTTTCAAGCTGCGATTATATATTAGAACCTATTTTAGGTCCGGGCGATTATAATCATCTTTCTGTAAGAAATGCTGCCGCAATAATATTAGATAGGCTATTTTCAATAAATAGATGCTAAGGAGAGGTTATGTTTTATCATTTATTTTATGAGTACTTTGATATTAATCTTTTTAAATATATAACATTCAGAGGTTTTTATGCATTAATTACTGCATTTTTTATTTCATTGCTTATTGGTCCTTATGTAATTAATAAATTAAAAATTTTTCAGAATAAGCAAGGTGGTTATGTAAGAGAAGATACACCAGACTGGCATCAGATGAAAAAGCACACACCAACAATGGGCGGCGTGATGATTTTGATTGTTGTAAGTTTAACATCTTTATTATGGTGTAGATTAGATAATCTATATGTATGGCTTTTAATCTTAACATTTTTATCATTTGGACTGATTGGATTTATCGATGATTATAAAAAAATAAAAGATAAAAAAGGACTATCTTCAAAAGCTAAGTTTCTTATGCAACTTTCGGCGGCTTCTATTGTAGCTTTTATTCTTTATACTTATCCAAAATTTAATACAGTTTTATATGTTCCGTTTTTTAAAAATTTATCTATTGATTTGGGAGTGTTTTATCTATTTTGGATGATTTTCATAATCGTTGGAGCGTCTAACGCTGTGAATTTAACAGATGGTCTTGATGGCTTGGCAATAGGCCCTTCTTTAATATCCGTTGCAACGTTTTCAATCTTTGCATACATAACCGGTAACGCAGTATTATCAAGGTATTTATTTATACCTTACATAGATGGAAGTGGAGAGATAACGGTTTTCTTAATGGCGTTGTTAGGCGGTGGTCTTGGTTTTCTGTGGTTTAACTCTTTTCCGGCTGAAATGTTTATGGGGGATGCTGGGTCATTATCAATTGGAGCAGTTTTGGGATTAGCATCTATAATTACAAAACAAGAACTAATCCTTGCAGTTGTTGGCGGCATCTTTGTAGTAGAAACTTTATCGGTAATTGCACAGGTAGCATATTTTAGATTGACAGGTGGTAAGAGGCTGTTTAAAATGGCTCCGATTCATCATCATTTTGAATTGGCAGGACTTCCTGAACCAAAAATAGTTGTTAGAGTGTGGATAATTTCTTTATTATTATCAATTATAGCATTATCAACGTTAAAGATAAGATAAGTGAGAAAGGAGACTGCTTACAAAAATCCACGCTGTCATTCTGACGAGACTGTTCTAAATCATGCTGTCATTCTGCAACCGTGCGAAGAATCTCATGTCTTTCTTTTCAAGTCAAAAAATTAAAAAAGAGATCCTTCGGACTTTGTCCTCAGGGTGACAAGTAAGGGCAAATTTACAAAATTTTTAAATACTCTTACGTTGATTTTTGTAAACATTCATTCTCAATTTATGCCTCCTCGCTCAACTCTATTATAAATATACCACCTTCAGAAGATGGTACTGCATAGATTTTACCTTTGTGTTTTTCTACAACTTCTTTCGCTATTGATAGCCCAAGTCCACTTCCTTTTGGTTTTTTAGAGTAGTAAGGTAAGAATATTTTGTTAGCATCTTCTTTGCTAACACCTTTTCCATTGTCTTTGAAGATAATTTTAATCTTGTTGTCTTCTTTATAAACAGAGATTTTTAAACTGCTTGCCTCTTCATAGCTATTTTGGACGATATTTATGAATGCTTGTTTTAAAAGCTTTAAATCTCCTTTTATCTTAAAATCACCCTCACACTCAATATAAATACTAAATTTTTCATCTCTATAGCTTTCTGTAATCTCTCTTAGAAGGGTGCATAAATCAATTTCTTGAAGGTTTAATCCAGACAAAGAATTTCCAAACTGATTAAACTCTCTTACGAGATTTGCTAAATAGTCTGTCTCTTGAGTGATTATTCTTACTGAATTTTCAACGATCTCATCAAAGTTTGGATTTCGTTTTTTCCAGCTTCTTAGTATTCTTTCTGCCGATAGTTTTATTGGAGTTAATGGATTTTTTATTTCATGGGCTATTCTTTGTGCCACATCTTTCCACATACTTAGCTTTTGTGCTGCTATTATATCTGTAATGTCATCAAAAACTATAACAAAACCTTTATCTCTTATGTTACTGACCTTAACTATAAGCGTTCTACCGCCTTTTTCTATTATCTGCTCTTTTTTACTATCAAGATTTACATTTAAAAACTTTGCAAATTCTTGAATATCACTTTTTCTAAAATTTAGAACATCTTGACCTAAAATAAAGGTTGCTGCATTGTTTATATTTTCGATTTTGCCATCTTCTGATGAGTATATTACACCTGTACTAATGTTGTTTAAAATTGTTTCCAAGTATTCTTTATTCTTTCTTAAGACAGCGTTCCTTTCTTCAAGTTTTTTATACAGTAGATTTAATCTTTCAACCATTCTATTGAATTCTTCAATCAATATGCCAAATTCATCTTGAGACTCAAGGTTTATTTTTACGTTTAAATCTCCTTCTGATAGTCTTTTTGCCCCTTCTACCAATGCTTCAACAGGTTTTGTGATGTTATTGACAATAAACCTACTAAACCATACAGTGGCAAAAATTACAGCCATTGTAATTGTAAGTAAAATTAAAATGTAGCTTATTCTAATTGGCGCTTTATAGTTTTTTAGGTCATTATAAATTTGTAAAATTAAAGCTGTGTCTTCTTTTGACAGTAAAAGCTCTTTTGGAAATTCGTAAACAAGGATTATTTTCTGATTTGCTTTTAGCTTACCACCAAAAACTATTTTATTTTCATAAACGCTAAAACCATCTTTGTACAATGCATCAAAAACTTCTTTATCGTAAGGCTTGCCATAAAATTGAATCAATCTTCCGTCGGTGTCATAGATCGTCAACGTTCTTAAATTAAAAATATCAACTGCGTCTTTTGGGTCTATTTTATTCTCATCAATTAATCTATAAACTTTGTAAAGCCAATCTTGATTGGATTGAATGTTTTGGCTTATTATCTCATCTAACTTTCCAAGGGCATTGCCAACCTTTCCGGCAAACCATAAGTTTGTTGCACTTGAAATTATTGATACCGACACTGTAAAAAGTATTAATGAAGGTATAACGACAAACGAGATTAAAATAAGTGTAAGTTTTATTTTTAGCTTTCCTTTAATCCCTTCCTCAAACAGTATTTTTATAAGATACCTTAGAGTATATGCAAAAATGATGATAAAAAAGATTAGGTCAAGATTAAGTATAAAAAGAAAGACATATGGATTTAAAACATCTTTGACCTTTTCAAGCTTTCCAAAAATATAGTAATTGCCTACTATAAAAAGAAATAAAGAAGCTGAAAATATTATTAAATTTCTTTTTAGATTTTCTCTTTCAGTCAAAGCTCTCTTGGTGGGTTTCCTAAGTATTCTATTTCTGTTTCTTCATCAAGTCTTCTAAAAATAACTCCTTCTGTTAGCTCTTCAAATGCGTGTGCAACTAAACCGGGTATTCTACCGATTATAAAAAATCCTTTTCCAAGTCTGTAATCAAAGCCCATATCTGATGTAATGGCTGCAATTGCTCCATCTACATTTAAAACAAGCTTTTTTCCTTTTATTTTTTCTATTGCATCTTCTAAGGATACAGCAAACTCACAATGTTTACCATAAAATCCAAGCTCTTTTGCCAAATCTAACAATTTTTTGCTTCTTGGGTCAAAATCTTTGTAAAACTTATGTCCATAGCCGGAGATTCTCCATTTTTCTTCTACAGCTTTTTTAGCTATTCTTTCTGCAAGTCCATAAATATCTTCTTCATCTTTTGCGTATTCTTGAAAGAATTTCATGGCATCTTCTAAAGCTCCACCATGATATTCTCCAAAAGCTAAAACACCTGCTGCGACGCCAACGTGAAGTTGATTTCCGCCGGAGATTACATTTCTAAGTGCTACAACAGATGGTGGTGCAACTCCATGGTCTATTACAGATGTAAAGATTGCATCAAACATCCTTTTTTCATTTTCTGTTGGAAGTTCTCCTTTTAACAAAAGATAAATGCTTTCTGAAAATGTAAGCTTTCCAATCATCTGAGTTAACGGATAGCCTCTAATATATGTCTCTTCTTTTGTGTTTAATGTAATTTTAGTTTGCCATTTTTTTGCCATGATTAGCCCCTTTTTGACTTTAATC
>NZ_ABZS01000047.1 GCF_000173615.1 Sulfurihydrogenibium yellowstonense SS-5
GCACCACGTGTGATAAAGTATGTTTTGATACATTCGATTACACTCAATGTAAAAGAGTTCTTGTCCGTATTCTACAGGCTGACCATTTTCAACTAAAATTTTAGCAACTCTACCATCTACATCAGACTCTATTTCATTCATAACTTTTAAAGCTTCTATGATACATAAAATCTGACCTTTTGATACCATATCTCCTTCTTCAACAAACGGAGGAGCTCCTGGAGATGGAGACCTGTAAAATGTTCCAACAAGTGGCGATTTTATAACATGATATTTTTGTTTTTGTTCTTCTTTAATTTTAGATTTTTTAACTTCTTCTTTCACTTCTACAATTGGGTTAGCTGGAATGTTAACAACCTGAGAAGCAGGAGATTGAGATATAACTTCTTTTGGTCCTAAATACTGCTTAATATAAACACTGTATTCTTCTGTAGAAAGCTCTATTTCTTCAATCTTAGTGTCTTTAATTTTTTCAATTAATTGAAAAATAAATTCTTTATCCATGATTCCTCCAATCTTCCCAAACAGAGAAGAGAAAAGTTTATTTATTTACTCTTTCTATGTACGTTCCTTTTTCTGTATCTACTTTAATTTTATCTCCCACGTTTATGAATAAAGGTACTTGAACTACTGCACCTGTTTCTATTTTTGCAGGTTTTAATGTGTTAGTAGCTGTATCACCTTTAAATCCTGGTTCTGTTTCTATTACTTCATAAATTTCATGTTTTGGAAGTTCTATACCGATTGGGTTTCCTCTATCTAAAAATACAACTACCTGCATTCCTTCTTTTAAAAACTGTGCTTCATGTTCCATAGCTTCAGCAGGAACAGCGAATGTTTCATATGTGTTTGTATCTAAGAAATAGTAGTAGGTACCATCTGTGTAAGAGTAGTTCATAAATCTTTGCTCAAAGTCCGCAAGCTCAATTGAGTCAGAGGATTTAAAAGTAAATTCTGTAACATTTCCTGTTATCATGTTTTTTGCTTTCACTCTAACAAATGCCTGACCTTTACCTGGTTTTACGTGTTCATAGCTAACTACTTTATAAGGTTGATTATCAACCAAGATAAACTGGTCTCTTGCTATTCTGTTAATATCAATTTTAACGCCCATTAAATCCTCCATATAAAAATTTTTTAAAACCTTATTATAACATGTAGCCAAAAAGTGAGATTTAGATGTAAGGGCACTTCTAAATTCTGTTATCTATAAAAACTTTTGAAAAACAAACAAATCGTAATATAATAATTTTACAAAACCCTGTAAAAAAATTTTTGGAGTTTTATATGGATTTGTTTGGAATAGATAAGTTTTTGAAGGAAGTATTATATAAGTTAGTGGATGAGAGAACAAAAGAGATTAAAGATAAAGCTGATAAAACTGCTGAGACCATATTAAATTTGAGAGAAGATTTATCAAACACAAGAAGCCAATTATCAAATGAAATATTAAAAGTATGGAATAGATTGACCGACACAAAAAATGAGCTTACATTTGAAATAGTAAAGCTCAGAGAAGATTTATTAAAGAATAGAGAAGAAATTTCATTAGCAAGAGAGGAAACAACGAAAGAGTTTTCGCAATTGAAAAGCGAAATTTCAGCAGTGAAAGAAGAGACAACGAGAGAGCTTTTAAACATAAGAAACGAAATTTCAGAAGTAAAGGAAGAGACAACTAAAGAGCTTTCAAACATAAAAAGCGAAATCTCAAAAATCAGAGAAGAAATGTCAGAGGAGTCTTCAGAGGTAAGAAATGAGATCTTCAAGCTAAAAGATGAGACAACGAGAGAAATCTCGAATGTAAAAAACGAAATCTCTAAAGTTAGAGAAGAGACAACAAAAGAGTTTTCGCAATTGAAAAGCGAAATTTCAGCAGTGAAAGAAGAGACAACGAGAGAGCTTTTAAACATAAGAAACGAAATTTCAGAAGTAAAGGAAGAGACAACTAAAGAGCTTTCAAACATAAAAAGCGAAATCTCAAAAATCAGAGAAGAAATGTCAGAGGAGTCTTCAGAGGTAAGAAATGAGATCTTCAAGCTAAAAGATGAGACAACGAGAGAAATCTTTGAAGTTAAAAGTGAAATTCTACAAATCAGAAAAGAAATGTCATTAATGAGAGAGGAAGTGTCAAAAGAATTTTCGCAAGTAAGAAATGAAGTCTCTCTAATAAAAGATTTGATTAAAAACTTTGAAAGTAAAATTGGAAGCAATGAGGATATTCTGCTGCAAAAAAGATTAAACATAATTATGTTAGACAAATTAGAATCAATCGTATCAGAAATTAAGGAAATCAGGGAAAAAGTGGATAAACAAAATGAAGCCGGTATCGCGAAATAGAAGACAGTAAACAATGAAAGAAGATTTATTGATAGCATTTATTCTGATATACAAAAATCCTGAGCTTTTTGAAGAAGTCATCGAATTTCAAAGAGATTTAAATCAACACATAGATGAAAAGCTAAAATTAGATGCAAAAGTAGCCTGTGAAAAAGGGTGTAGTTATTGCTGTTATGGCTGGGAAGTTAAACTAACTTTTTCAGAATTACTGGATTTTATAAAATCTTTAAACAATCTATCAGATGATGAAAAAATCAAAACAGCTAAAAGATTAGAAGATTATAAAAGACTTAAAGATATAGCTAACCAACCATGTCCATTTTTAGACAACAATCTTTGTGTAGTATATCCATCAAGACCTTTTGTATGTAGAACTTTTTCATCTTACGATAAAAATCTTTGCAAAACAAAAACACCTTTCGAATTTCCACCGATTCTTGATCAAATTATTGAAGATATTAAAGAAAAAATAGATACGATCTCTGATGAATTTATTCCTCTCTTTAACACTAAAACATCTGTAAAAAATATTAATTTTAATCACAAAGATAATAACTTTTTTGTAAATTTATTTGATACTTTCGTTCTTACATCTGAAAATGGAAGCATAAAACTAAAACCTCACAAGCTCGCTCAAAAGTTTATCTCAAAAATATGATATTCTATTATATTATTCAAAATCCTTAAGAGGTGTCATATCATGATGAAAAAACTTCTTGCAGTACTCATTTTAGCTTTTTCTGTAAACGCTGAAGAATGTAAGTCAAATCTAAGTGTATCTAAGGTTGAAAGTATTGCAAGTCCGTACGTTGGAACTATACATTCTGTAAAATTAAGCAAATCAAGAAAAGGTGAGTGTTATTTTAAAGTTTATGGAGATAAAGGATACGCAACTATTGACGCAAATAATGGAGAACTTTTGAAATTTACAAAAAAGAGAGATAATTGATGGAAATAGGAATTTCAGGCTATCAGTGGATAGATCTATCAAAAACAAACCCAGCACCGGACTTTTTAGTAAAAAAGTATGGAGAAATATTTGCACAGGTTTTATACAATAGGAGAGATCTCTTTGATAAAGATTTTTCTCAAGATTACATCTTTCCAGAATTAAAAAATCTTGTAAATCCTTCTTACTTTCATAGCCTTGAAGAGGTAGCTTTAAAACTTGTAGAGCATATCAAAAGAAAAACCCCAATCATTGTATATGGAGATTATGATGCAGACGGTATTACAAGCACATCTTTACTTATAAACTTTTTCAAAGATTTGGGTGTAAATGCAAAATACTATATTCCAAGCAGATTTTCTGAAGGCTATGGACTAAATAAAGAAGCTATTAAAAAGCTGTCCGAGCATGGTAAGGTATTAATCGTCTGTGATAGTGGAACCAATGCTTTTGATGAACTCTTTTATGCAAAAAGCTTAGGGCTTGAAGTGTTTGTTTTAGACCATCACGAACCTTCCCATCTTTGGCAAAACTACACACCGCCATTTTTAAGTGAAAAAATAAATATCATAAATCCAAAATTTTATTCAGACAAGCTGATAAATCCACTTTTTAAACATTTAGCAACGGTAGGAATAGCATTTTACTTGATAGCGATTATTAGAAGACTTTTAAACATTGATATAAAGCTTAGAGATTATTTAGATATTGTGGCAATAGGAACTGTTGCAGACGTTGTTCCTATGTCTTTTATAAATAGGGTTATGGTAAAAATCGGTCTTGAAGAGTTAAACAAGCAAAAAAGAGCCGGAATTAAAGAGCTTTTAAACGTTGCACGAGTAAAAAAAGAGTTAACATCTCAGGATATAGGCTTTATAATAGGACCAAGGATTAACGCATCAGGAAGATTAGCAGATGCGAGGAATTCTGTAAAGCTTTTAATCACAAGAGACCAATCAAAAGCAAATGTATTGGCAATAGAGCTTGAAAATCTAAATAAAAAAAGACAAAAACTTACAGATAATGTAATATCTGAAGCAGAAAAAGAATTACAAAATCAAGATCTAAAAAATGTGATAGTAATAGGAAAGGAAGGTTGGCATAGCGGAGTAGTTGGAATAGCGGCAGGAAGATTAACAGAAAAGTATAAATTACCTTCTGTGATTTTATCTGTTAGCAACGGCAAAGCAGTAGGTTCAGCAAGAAGTGTTTCAAAAGTAAATATTTATAAAGCCTTGGATAAATGTAGAGATTTATTCGATAAATTTGGCGGACATTCAATGGCAGCTGGAATGTCTTTAAAAACAAGCTTGATAGCTGAGTTAAAAGAGAGATTAAACCAAGCAGTTGAAGAGGTTGCAGAAGAAAAACCATGGGCGGTTAAAGAGATAGATATGGAAGTTGAACTATCCTATTGGACTACTGAAAAAGTTAAAGAAATTTATACCTTACAACCATTTGGAGAGAAAAACCCCATACCGAAATTCTTAGCAAGAAATTTAAAGATTGAGTTCTTTACAAATCCGGCTAAAAATTTGCTAATTCTAAACTTAAAAGATGAAAATAAAAATATCTTTAATGCCAAAAGCTGGAAAGCTAAAGAATTATTGGATAAATTAAGCGTTGGTATGATAATAGATATCGTTTATACTCCGGAGATTAATTATTACAAAGGTTTAGAAAACTTAGATTTTGTGATAGATGATTTAAAGATTGTGAAGTAAAAAGAAATATTGAGATTCTTAGCTGGAGAGTGTTTCAAAATTTTTGTAAGCTTGCCTTTCTGTCATCCTGAGGACGAAGTCCGAAGGATCTCTTTTTTAATTTTCTGATTTGAAAAGAAAAATATGAGATTCTTCGCTTCGCTCAGAATGACAATGTGGATTTTTTGGAACAGCCTCTTCTTAGCTGTAGCTTTATAATGACACTGCTGGAGAACTTTTGTTAGCAATCAACAAACTGAAAGATCTCAAAACTTTGATTTTTTAATTTTCTCAAACCGGTATGACTTATACACCCTCAAAAATAAAACACTGTTTGATTTTTTATTTAAAACTATGTTATAATTAAAAACACAAATACCGCCTGCTGGGGAAGTTTTTTTATTTTGGCGGAATACAAATATCCCAGCCTGTAGCAAAAAAAGCTACAGATGGAGGGTTAGAAATGGCACAGAGGGGAATTAGAGAATTCGATGGTAAAAGAATCATCGCGCAAAACTGGAAGGATTACTTTGGTGATGCTTTTAATTATGAGTTTAAATCTGTTCTAATTACAACAGAAACAGATTTCGACAAACTTCCAGAACAATATCCATGGTTAAAAGACACTCCATTGGTAGCAAAGCCAGATATGCTATTTGGTAAGAGAGGAAAGCTTGGATTAGTCCTTTACAAAATTGAAAAACCAGGTGATGTTAAATACGAAGATGCGGTTAAGTGGATAAAACAAAAAATGCAAGAAGAAGTGGAAATTAATGGAGTTAAAGGACATTTAACACACTTTTTAATAGAGCCATTTGTTCCACATAAACCGGAGGAAGAGTACTATGTCTCATTCTCAATGGGCGACGATTACGATACTGTTTATATGTCCGCTTTTGGTGGTATAGATGTTGAAGAAAACTGGGATAAAGTAGTGGAAGTTCGCATCCCACCAACAGCTTCTGACGAAGAGATTGAAAAACCAATAAAAGCCAACGTTCCAAATGAGATTAAGGATAAAGAAAAATACGGAGATTTTGTTGTTAGAGCTTATAAAATGTTTAGAGATTTACACTTTGTATATTTTGAAGTAAACCCGCTTGTAATGGTTGACAATAACGTTTACTTATTAGACTTTGTTGGAAAGGTTGATGATACAGCTGCTTTTGTTGTTGGTAAAAAATGGGGAGAATTAGAGTTCCCAGCAGGATTTGGAAGAGATTTAACACCGGAAGAAAAATACATTAAAGAATTGGATGAGAAGTCTGGCTCATCATTAAAATTAACAATACTTAATCCAGAAGGTAGAATTTGGACTCTTGTTGCCGGTGGTGGTGCTTCTGTTGTATATGCAGATACGATTGCAGATATGGGATATGTAAATGAGCTTGCAAACTACGGTGAATACTCAGGAAATCCAACAAGAACAGAAACAAGAGAGTATGTTAAAACTGTACTTGACTTAATGACAAGAAGCAAACATCCTTCCGGAAAGCCAAAAATACTCTTGATCGGTGGAGCAATTGCTAACTTTACTGACGTAGCTAAAACATTTGACGGAATAATTGATGCATTTAAAGAATACGCTGATAAAATGAAACAAGTAGGCGTAAAGATATATGTTAGAAGAGGTGGACCAAACTATGAAGTTGGATTGAAAAGAATAAAGCAAGCTGCAGAAGAGCTTGGACTACCAATCGAAGTTTATGGACCAGAATTACACATGACAGATATAGTTAGAAAAGCTTTAGAAGAAGAAAAAGCTGCATAAAATAAGGAGGATATGAGATGAGCAAACCGGAATATTTATTATTTGACAAAAATACAAAAGCAATTTTCTGGAATTTAAACACAAGTGCAATTCAAAGAATGTTAGATTACGATTATGTAGTAGGAAGGTCTCCAAGTATTGCTGCAATCGTAGCGCCAACTTCTGAAAGAAGCTTTGAAAAGTTTTTCTATGGAACAAAAGAAATAATAATTCCTATTTATAAAACTACAAAAGACGCAGCAAAATTTCATCCAGAAGCTGATGTACTTTTAAACTTTGCATCCTTTAGAACAGCATATCCAGTAACTTTAGAAGCCTTTGAAATTCCACAAATTAGAACCATAGTTATCACTGCTGAAGGTATTCCTGAAAGATATGCAAGAGATATGAGAATTAAAGCAAAACAACTTGGAAAATGGATAATCGGACCTGCAACAGTTGGTGGTATTGCACCGGGAGCTTTTAGAATAGCAAACACAGGTGGAACAATTGAAAATATCATTGCTTCTAAACTTCACAGACCTGGTTCCGTTGGATTAGTTACAAGGTCTGGTGGATTATTTAATGAGCTTTCTAACATAATCGCAAGAAATGCCGATGGTGTTGCAGAAGGTATAGCGATAGGTGGTGATAGATTTCCGGGCTCGGATTTCTTAGACCATATGTTAAGATTTGAAAAAAATCCACAAGTTAAGTTTATGATTTTACTCGGGGAAGTCGGTGGAGAAGCAGAGTATAAAGTTGTAGAAGCTGTAAAAAATGGCTTAATCACTAAACCAGTTATTGGTTGGTGTATTGGTACAATTTCTAAATTCTTTGGTGGAGAAGTTCAATTTGGACATGCCGGTGCAAAAGCAGGTGCAGATAGAGAGACAGCAGATGCTAAAAATAGGGCAATGAAAGAGGTTGGTATTCATGTTCCAAACAACTTTAACGAGCTTCCTCATGTAATAAAAGGTATTTATGAAATGCTAAGAGGCGAAGGTGTGATTCAGCCTATCGTTGAGCCAGAAGTTCCACCTATTCCGGAGGACTTATCTAAAGCAATAAAAGAAGGAAAAGTAAGAAAGTCAACAAACTTTATCTGTACAATCTCTGATGATAGAGGAGAAGAAGCTACATACTGCGGCGTTTCTATAAGTGAAGTTATTGAAAAAAATCTATCAATCGCAGATGTTATAGGATTACTATGGTTTAAACAAAAATTTCCAGACTGGGCATCTAAATTTATAGATATGGTTATCAGAGTCGTTGCAGACCACGGACCGGCAGTTGCAGGTGCTCATAATGTTAAAGTTACAGCAAGAGCCGGAAAGGATCTGATGTCCTCTCTCGTTACCGGTATTCTCGCAATTGGTCCAAGATTTGGTGGTGCAATTGACGGCGCAGCTAAATACTTTAAAATGGCATATGAGAAAAATATGTCTCCAAATGAATTTGTTGAATATATGAAAAATGTCGAGAAAATACCAATTCCTGGTATTGGACATAGAATAAAATCAACCAAAAACCCGGATAAAAGAGTTGAATTGCTAAAAGATTATGCAAGAAGAAACTTTCCTAAGGTTGAACTTTTAGACTATGCTTTAGAAGTAGAAAAAGTTACAACTTCTAAGAAAGAAAACTTAATCTTAAACGTTGACGGAACTATTGGAGTTTTACTTGTTGACCTGTTTAAGCAAATAGGATACTCAAACGAAGATATAGATAAATTAATTGAAGCTGGTGCATTTAACGCATTTTTCGTTCTTGGAAGGTCTATCGGATTTATCGGCCATTACTTAGACGAAAAACGTTTAGATATGCCATTATACAGACATCCAACAGACGATATACTCTATGACGTTAAGAGACCAGAAGGTATATAACATATAAATCATCGGGCAGGTTAATCCTGCCCTGTCTTGTTTAAATCCAAATTAAAAGTTTTAAAAATAATTCTTCAAATTTATTTTATTTAAATATTTAAAGGTTTTTTGTAAAAATTTTATACTCCTATAGGATGATATTTTAACGTTTAGAAGCTATTTCCAAAAACCTCTTGCTTTTCTTTCTTTAAAGGTTAGCTCTATACTGTATAAAGACAACTCTTTTAAAATCCTTCTCTCTTCTTCCTTTGCCATTTCAATCCTTTTTTTAGCATAATCAACATACTCTTTTGAAATATCTACACCTATATACTTTTTTCCTAAAAGCTTTGCAGCTACTAAGGTAGTTCCAGTTCCACAAAAAGGATCTATTACAATGCCATCGTTCTCATCTAATATGCTTGATATAATTCTTGTTGGAAGTTCTATAGGGAAGACTGCAGGATGCTCTTTGTGTCCATGTTCTGGACGTATATCCCATACAGATGTTAGTTTAGCATGCTTTGATTTTAGCTCCTTTGGCTTTCCTTTCACAAGCCAATATATTCTTTCTTCTACCTGCCAAAATCTCCAACCTCTTATATTACCTGCTATTCTCCTATTCCAAATAATCTCCTGCCATATATTCCATTTGGTCTTAAGTAGCCATTGCAAAGGGTGTATCATTTTCCCGTCTTCGTATCTGACTTTGTGGTTATAGAAAAAGGAGCCGCCTTCTTTTGTAACTCTATAGAGCTGATTCAGAACCTCTACTTGCCAGCTTTGGTATTCTTCTTCCGACATAACATCTTTGTAGCCATTATACCGGACCTTATCTACTAACCAACCGCCATGCTTTTCTTTTTTGTTATACGGAGGAGATGTGATGCCTAAATCTATACTTTTGTCAGGTATTTGTTTCAGAATTTCCAAAGCATCGCCATGAATAACTTGATTGATAAATTTTTCTAATTCGTTCATTTTCTAAGTTCCTTAAAGTATTTTGCTATATTTCTTGATAGGTAATCCTTAAAATTGTGCCAATCATTTCTTAAATAAGCGATTCTTAGAGAAGGACAATCTTTGTAATCTGTAAAGGAAAAGCTAGCAGAGCGCACGAAGTCTCCTTTTTTTCTTTGTCCCTCCTGAAATTTGCGATCAAGTTGGGGTTTAAGCTTCTTTATTAGGCATTCAAACTTAAACTCGAAGACATATATTAGTTTTCCTCCCACAAACCCACTAACCAAAATTGTGGGGTTATTTTCTAGATCCTTGTTAAATCTTTCCAACGTATAGTCGTTAAAACTTCCACGACCGGTTAATTTTTTCTTAGGACTATCGGTGTTTTGAGGTTTTACTTCACAATCAATCCTTTTTCCAGTATCCACATCCATTCCATAACCGTTGTATCCAA